>NZ_LZJD01000004.1:0-16559 GCF_001666875.1 Mycobacterium sp. E802 | reverse complement strand
GACTGCTGGCGGATGATCGCCCCGCCACCGATCACATCGGCACGGCCGGCATGCATCGGCCCGAGCGCCAGGCGCTGCGCCTTGGTCATGCCGATCAGCTGCTCGCACACTTTGAGCAAATCGTCAAACCCAATGCGGGACAGATGAATTGCGTCGGGATCGTATTCGGTCATGCCCTGCGCCAGCGCCGAGAGCGTCGTCATCGTCCCGGCCACCCCGACCCACGTGCACGCGCGTTCCACCGGCACCACCTTCAGCGCCTGGCGCTCGGGCCGATGCATGCCGGCCGTGCCGATGTGATCGGTGGCGGGGCGATCATCGTCGAGGAGTTGGCGGCCGTGCTCAGCCGACGGGCCGGCATCGAAGAACTCGTCGTCAGCGAACACGACATTCTCGACGGCATCGCGTTGTCGATCGCCTGACCGCTCGGCGCTTCTCTCTGCGCGCCCGTTTCTACCTGTGGGTTGTTGATTGCGTGGTGCAGCGACCCTGTGGTGGAAAGCGGCGGCACGACCCCGGCCAAGCGGTGGCGTGGTGTAGCGGGGCGGTGGCTCACCCGTCACTCGTCGCGCCGGTTTCTACCTGTGGGCTGTTGATTGCGTGGTGGAGCGACCCTGTGGTGGAAAGCGGTGGCGTGGTGTAGCGAGGCGGTGGCGAAGTGGTGGCTCAGCGGTGGTCCACCCGTCACTTGGTGCGCCGGTTTCTACCTGTGGGCTGTTGATTGTGTGGTGGAGCGACCCTGTGGTGGAAAACGGCGGCACGACCCCGGCCAAGCGGTGGCCCACCCGTCACTCGTCGCGCCGGTTTCTACCTGTGGGTTGTTGATTGCGTGGTGCAGCGACCCTGTGGTGGAAAACGGTGGCACGACCCCGGCCAAGCGGTGGTCCACCCGCCAAATCCACACACAAAAACAACGGCCGAACGCGGTCACCCGCGCCCGGCCGTTGCCGTGACTACTTAGATCAGGCCTGCGGCCCGTGGTTGCTCGCCGGAGCGACCACGGGGGCCGGGGCCGGCGTGGTGACGACAGGCTGCGTGCCTGCGGGAACCAGCGCCGGCTCAGAGGCCGGAGCAGCCGGAGCCGGAGCACCCGGAACGCCCTCGGCCGGCGGCACCGCGGTGGCGGCGCTGCCTGCGCCCGCGGCCGGGGCACCCTCGGCGACCGGCGTGCCGTGTGCGACCGGGGTCGACTCGGGGGCCGGAGCGCCCGGAGCGGCAGCCGGAGCGCCCTCGACCGGAGCGCCCGGAGCACCCGCAGCCGGAGCACCCGGGGCCGGAGCCGCCGGAACGGCTTCGGTGCCCGGCGGAGTCGCGGCTGGGGCTGCCTCGGTGCCGGCCGGGGTCGCGGCGGGCAGATCAGCTGCACGGCTGCCTGCACCGGTACCGGCCGGGGTGGTCTCGGTGGCGGCCGGAGCAGCGGCGGGGGGGGGCGGGGGGGTGGCGGCGGCCGGAGCGGCAGCACCAGGTGCGGCGGCAGCCGGGCTCGGGGTGGCGGCCGGAGCGGCGGCGGCCGGGGCCTGACGCTTCGGGGCGCCGGCGGCCGGAGCAGCGGCGGGTGCGGCAGCGGGCTTGTCCCACACGAGCAGGTCGCGGCCACCGGCGTTGTAAACCACCTCGGTCGGCTGGTCACCGGTCACGTCGAAGTAGATCTTGCCGCTGGTCTTCTGACCCTGCGCGAGAGTGGCCGGGTTGACGCCCTGCGGGCTGGGCACCTGGAACAGGGCACGGTAGTTCTGCCCGTCGGCGGCGCGGATGTTGAAGTTGGAGACGATCGGCGTCACCGAGCCCTGAAGGGCTTCATTGGTGGCGGTGACCTCCCACAGGGTGCCGCGAACCGGGTAGTTGATGGTGTCGGTGCTCGGCTTGAGGTCGGTGACCGTCCAGCCCTGCGCGCCGTTGTCCAGCTTGGCCTGGCTGCCGAGCGAGGCGGTGGTGACGCCGCCGTCTTCGGCGAGCGCCATCGGGGCCGCACCGACGATCGCCGCCGCGGCGATGGCCGCTCCGGCAAAAGCCGTACTGATGTTCGTCATCTTCAAGGCATTCACTCCTGACTGGTCCAAAACACGTGGCAGGCCCCCGGCAGTGGGACACCCACTTCATGCGAAGTTAGCAGCTTAAGAGGACGATTAGGAACACCAGTTCGCAGTTTGTGCCACCGGTGCCTGGCAGAAAAGGGGGCCGAGAGGCCGGTGCCGCAGCCTGGGTACAGCCTGTGTGACCAGTATGTTCGCGCTGTGCGCGCGGTCACGACCAGCCGGTTCTCCGCCACCTCGAATCTGGCTGAGTGGTAACCATTGATTTGGGCTCCGCCGACGGTTCAGTCGACGTTCAACGACGTTCAACGACGGTCAACCGGCCATGGACAAGCCCGCGGCGACCGCGAAGCCCAGCACCGCTGCCAGCCCGGCGTTCTCTTTCGCCTTCTCGGTGGCCTCCGGAATCATCGAGCCGACGAGCATGACCAGCAGGGCCCCGGCGGCGAAGCCGTTGATCGCGCCTTGGAACTGGTCGCCCGCCACGTGTTGGAGCTGATAGCCGCCGACGGTGGACAGCGCGCACAGCGCGGCGATCGCCGTCCAGCCACCCACGATCCGGCGCGCCGGCTGCCCGGCGGACCGCATGTCGCTGGCCGAACCGATCGCCTCGGGAAGGTTGGACACGAAGATCGAGACCACCAAGGCCAGGCTGACACCGGCCCCGCCGGCGATGCCGATGCCGAGCGCGGCCTGTTCGGGGATGCCGTCCAGTAACGCGCCCAGCAAGAGCGGCAGACCGGCCATCTGGGTTCCGTTGCGGCCCAGCCGATCTACGGCGTGGTCGGCGGCGTAGAACACCACGGCTCCCACGGCCAGGCCGAGGGCCACCGCCCAGGCGCCGCTGGCGCGGAAGCCCTCCTCGGCGAGTTCGAACGAGATGCTGGAGATGAGCGCTCCGGCGCCGAATCCGAGCACGAGGCCGACGAGGCGTCGATTCCAGTCGCGGATGACACCGGCGACGGCACCGATGAGTAGTGAGGATGCAGCGACCAGGCCCCAGGTCAGCGCGGAAAGCACATGGCGCAGCATAGGCCAGCGCGGGAGCCGGGCGCGGGGGATGAGAAGGACAGCGAACACACGAGATCACGTCCGATCGGCGTGATCGACAAATATTCGGGAGCGTGGCGAGTGCGGGTGGTGGCCTGTCGTCGGTCGCCCGCGCGACAGGCCACCGACGGCGTCAGCGCCGCGCGTTGCAGTTCGGGGGGTTTCCGCAGTGGTGGCCACTGTCGCAGGCATTGCAGCGACAGGTGCACGATCCCTTGGTTGCGATGCGCATCGTTGTTCAACTCCTCACTGTTCGGGTGCCGTCGGTGTGGCCGGCAGCAAACTCCCGAGTTCGGGCGGATATCAACATATAACGACTTCACAATAGTTCGGGCCACCGTGAAAATAAAGGATTCCGGCAACCCCGTGCGTCGTGGTCGGCCGGCTTGTCGGCCGCGGCGGCGACCAGGTGAACAAAGCGTGAAAACCAGTGGCGGAAGCGGCTTTACGGGCTCAGGCCGTGGTGTCGCGGGCGCCGAGGCGCAGATGCTCGATGTGGTAGACGGCCTCGTCGAGCAGCTGGGCGACATGGCTGTCGTAGAGCCGGTAGACGATGTTGCGGCCGGACCGGTCGCCGGTGACGAGGCCGAGCGCCCGCAATAGCCGAAGCTGGTTGGAGACGGCCGGCTGTTCCATGCCGACCGCCGCGGACAGTTCGGTCACCGAGCATGGTGACTCGCGCAGGCGGGTCAGGATCAGTAATCGGTTGGGGGAGGCGAGGGCCTGCAGGGTTTCGGCGACCTTGGCTGCCGAGGCGGCGTCGAGTGAGGCTGCCGGCGTCGCGCGCCCCTCTACTCCGTGGCCCATGACGTTTATTCAAGCATGCGGCCCCAAACATCATTGATACATTTCAATCTCTACATGTATAAATGTCTAAGTGCGAGCCCCGCCCGACCGGAAGGCGTCGTCCATGACCGCTCTGTCGACTGACCGCGTACCGTCGCAGCGCACCGCTTCACCCGCGCGCCGGCAGGTCGGTGGCTGGATCTGCTCATTGGACTCCGTGCGCTGGGCCGCCGCCGCCCTGGTGCTGATGATCTGCGGAGGTGTCGCGCACCTCGCGGGCGCGCCCGCGCCGGTCTGGTGGACGCTGTATCTGGCCTGCTACCTCGCCGGTGGTTGGCAATCGGCGGTGTCGGGTTTGCGAGCGTTGCGCGAGCGCACCTTGGACGTCGACCTGCTGATGATCCTCGCCGCGATCGGTGCGGCATCGATCGGGCAGGTCTTCGACGGCGCACTGCTGATCGTCATCTTCGCGACATCGGGCGCGTTGGAGGACGTGGCGACCACCAGGACCGAGCGATCGGTGCGGGGCCTGCTCGACCTGGCTCCGAGCGATGCGACGCTGCTAGACGCCGACGGGTCACAGCGCCTCGTCGACGCCGAGACGTTGCGTCCGGGTGACGTCATCCTGATCCGCCCCGGGGAACGAATCTCGGCTGACGGCACCGTGACCGGTGGCTCTTCGGACGTCGACCAGTCCTCGATCACAGGGGAGCCGCTGCCGGTGGACAAGCAGACCGGCGACGACGTCTTCGCCGGCACCCTCAACACCTCCGGAACGCTGCGGGTCACCGTCACGCGCGACCCGTCGAGCACGGTGATGGCCCGCATCGTCGAGGCCGTGGCCCGAGCCTCCACGACCAAGGCCACCACGCAGCTGTTCATCGAGAAGGTCGAACAGCGCTATTCGATGCTCGTCGTGGTCGCCACCCTCGCGCTGTTCCTCATCCCGTTGGCCTTGGGGGATGATTTGCGCTCAACCCTGTTGCGCGCCATGACGTTCACGATCGTTGCCTCGCCGTGCGCGGTCGTGCTGGCCACCATGCCGCCGCTTCTGTGTGCGATCGCCAATGCCAGCCGTCGCGGCGTGCTGGTGAAATCTGCGGTCGCGATGGAGCGCCTGGCCGACACGACCGTCGTCGTACTCGACAAGACCGGAACCCTGACCACAGGAGCGCCGCGGGTATCGGGGGTGGTGGCGTTGCGCGACATCGACGTACTCGCAATTGCCGCTGCCGCAGAGCAATTCAGTGAGCACCCGATCGGTCGGGCGATCGTCGCCGAAGCCGTCTCGCGTGGCATCACTGTGCCCGAGGCCACCGGCTTCACCGCCAGACCCGGCCGGGGTGTGGCGGCCACCGTCGCGGGGCAGCGGGTCGAGGTCCTCAGCCCGGCGGCCTACCGCGGCCCGGCACTGGCGGCGGTAGACGAGATCGAGACTGCCGGGGCGACCGCTGTCGTCGTGACCGTCGACGGCGCCGCGATCGGGGTGCTGGGGCTGCATGACCGGCCCCGCCCGGAGGCGGCGGCTGCGGTGCGACGTCTGCGTGCCCTCACCGGCTGCTCGCCGGTGCTGCTCACCGGAGACAACCAGGCCGCGGCGCTGCGGCTGGCCAGTCAGTTGGGTATCGACGATGTGCGGGCGGGGTTGCTGCCCGACGACAAAGCGGCCGCGGTACGTCAGCTGGAGGCCGGGGGCCGGCGGGTGCTGATGGTGGGCGACGGCGTCAACGACGCGCCCGCGATGGCGAGTGCACACTCGTCACTGGCGATGGGAGGCTGCGGTGCCGATCTGACCGTCGACACCGCCGACGTTGTCACTGTCGGCGACGACCTCTCATCGGTGGCCTCGGTGATCGCCCTGGCCCGGCGAGCCCGGCGACTGGTGAAAGCCAACCTGGTCATCGCGGCCACCGTCATCACGGTTCTGGTGGCCTGGGACCTGTTCGGGCACTTGCCATTACCGCTCGGTGTGGCCGGTCACGAGGGATCGACCATCCTGGTGGTGCTCAACGGCCTGCGACTGCTCAGGGGCGCAGCACGTCCCTGAGGGCGTCGAGCACCGCCGGGTCCTCGATGGTGGAGGGCACCGGTTCGTCGAGACCGTCGGCGATGCCGCGCATGGTCTTGCGCAGGATCTTGCCCGAGCGGGTCTTCGGCAATGCCGACACCACGTCGACCTTCTTGAAAACCGCTACCGCGCCGATGTTGTCGCGTACCCGATTGATCAGTTCTTCGGTGATCTTGTCGGCTGAGGCGCCGGTCTTGAGCACGACGAACCCGCGCGGCACCTGGCCCTTGAGTTCGTCGGCCACGCCGATCACCGCGCATTCGGCCACCGACGGGTGATCGGCCAGGACCGCTTCGATCGATCCGGTCGAAAGTCGATGTCCGGCAACGTTGATCACGTCATCGGTGCGGCCCATCACGAATAGGTAGCCGTCGGAGTCCAGGTAACCGCCGTCGCCGGTGAGGTAGTAGCCGGTGAACGCGGACAGATATGACGCGACGTAGCGGTGGTCATCGCCCCACAACGTCGGCAGCGTGCCCGGGGGTAGCGGCAGCTTGATGCAGATGGCGCCTTCCTCGCCGGCCTCACACCGGGTGCCGTCCGACCGCAGGATCTGCACGTCGTATCCCGGCATCGGCACGGTGGCCGAACCGGCCTTGATCGGCAGCGGTTCGATGCCCATGGGATCGGCGGCGATGGCCCATCCGGTCTCGGTCTGCCACCAGTGGTCGACCACCGGGATGCCGAGTTTGTCCGCGGCCCAGTGGTAGGTGTCGGGGTCGAGGCGCTCGCCGGCCTGGAACAGGTACTTGAGCCCGGACAGGTCGTAGTCGGCCAGGCGGGCGGCGTCGGGGTCTTCCTTCTTGATCGCCCGGATCGCCGTGGGGGCGGTGAACAGCGCCTTGACGCCGTACTCGGCGGCCACCCGCCAGAACGCCCCGGCGTCGGGCGTGCCGATCGGTTTACCTTCGTAGAGAACGGTTGTCGCGCCCAGCAGCAGCGGCGCGTACACGATGTAGGAGTGCCCGACGACCCAGCCGACGTCGGAGGCCGCCCAGAACACGTCGCCGGGGGCGATGTCGTAGATGTGGCGCATGCTCCACAGCAACGCCACCGCATGGCCGCCGTTGTCGCGGACGATGCCCTTCGGCTTACCCGTGGTCCCCGAGGTGTAGAGCACATACAGCGGGTCGGTGGCCGCCACCGGCACCGGGTCGGCCGGTTGCGCGTCGGCCACCAGCTGCTGCCAGTCGTGATCGCGACCGTCGACCAGCTCGCATGGGCACTGCTCGCGTTGCAGGATGACGCAGGCCCGGGGCTTGTGCTCGGCGAGTTCGAGCGCCGCATCCAGCATGGGCTTGTACTCGATCAGACGCGTCGGCTCGATGCCGCAGGACGCGCTCACCACGACCACCGGACGCGCGTCGTCGATGCGGGTGGCCAGCTCGTGGGCGGCGAACCCGCCGAACACCACCGAGTGCACCGCCCCGAGCCGCGCGCACGCCAACATCGCGATGACGGCCTCGGGCACCATCGGCATGTAGATCACCACGAGGTCGCCCTTGCCGACCCCGAGCCCGCGCAGCGCCCCGGCGAACCGGGCGGTGGCGTCGCGCAATTCCCGGTAGGTGTAGGTGGCCTTGGTGCCGGTGACGGGGGAGTCGTAGATGAGGGCGGCCTGCTCACCGCGCTCGGCCACGTGCCGGTCCAGCGCGTTGACGCAGGTGTTGAGCTCGCCGTCGGGGAACCACCGGTAGAACGGCGGGTTGCTGTCGTCGAGCACCTGATGCGGCTCGCTGGTCCAGGTCACCGCCTTGGCGGCGTCGGCCCAGAACGTGACCGGGTCGGTGATGCTGGTGTCAAAAAGGGCGCGATAGCCGGACATACCGCAAACCGTAATCTGCGTCACTTGCAACGTCTGTGCAACCCTGCAAAAACACCTATAAACGAGACCTTTGCCGCTGGGTGCCAGCCAGGTTTGACCAGGCCGGAGCCGGGTAACCCAGCGAGCACGTCCGGCCACAGCGCGATCACGCGATCATGAGCCGCTGAAGCAAAGGATTGTTCGATGGAATCATCACCGGCCTCAGTGGACAGTTCACTGACCGTCAAACGCGACACCACCGCGAGCCGGCAGCAGGTGTGGGACGTCGTCGCCGACGGGTGGACCTACTCCCAGTGGGTGGTCGGCAACACCCGCATGCGTGCGGTTGACCCGAATTGGCCGGCGCCGGGCAGCCGCATCCACCACACCATCGGCGTGTGGCCCGTCGTCGTCAACGACGAGACCGAGGTCGAGTCCTGCACCCCGGGCCATGAACTGGTGTTACTGGCGAAAACCAGGCCCCTCGGTATGGCTCGAATCGTCTTGCGGCTCAGCGATACTGACACCGGCTGTCGAATCGAGATGGCCGAGGTGCCGGTCGGTGGGCCGTTGAACTGGATTCCGCGGAAGCTGGCGCTGTTGGCCGTCTACCCCCGCAACCGGGAATGTACCGAGCGGCTGGCCTCGTTGGCCGAACGCCGGACCGAGCCGCAGTGAGCGGCGATCAGGCCGATGCGGTGGTGATCGGCGCCGGCCACAACGGGCTGGTGGCCGCGGCCATGTTGGCCGATGCCGGTTGGGATGTGGTGGTGCTGGAAGCTCAGTCGGTACCGGGCGGGGCCGTGAAGAGCGCCGAGCTGTTCCCGGGCTACGTCAGCGATCTCTACAGTGCCTTCTATCCGTTGTCGGTGGTGTCGCCGGCCCTGCAGGCCCTGCACCTGGAAGACCATGGGCTGCGCTGGACGCACGCCCCGGCCGTGGTGGGGCATCCGGGTTCGGCCGAGGACGACGACGTCGCGGTGATCTATCGCGACATCGACCGCACGGCCGCCGAATTGGAGCGCCGTCAGCCTGGTGACGGGCAGCGCTGGTGTGCGCTCTTCGAACAATGGGAGCGGGTACGCACGGGCCTCACCGCGGCGTTGTTCGCGCCGTTTCCGCCCGTGCGGGGTGCGGTGGAGTTGTTGCGCAGGCTCGGTACCGCCGAGACGCTGCGATTGGTTCATTCCCTGCTGCTGCCGGCCGACGTGCTGGTCGAGCAGCTGTTCGAGGGCGAGCAGGCTCGACTGTTGTTGCTGGGCAACGCCATGCATGCCGACGTGCCGATCGACGCCCCGGGCAGTGGGGTGATGGGATACCTGCTGTTGATGATGGCCCAGGACGGTGGCTGGCCGGTTCCGGTCGGCGGTGCGGGGCAGTTGGCGGCGGCGCTGGTGGCCCGGGCCCGCTCGGCCGGCGCGCGCATCGAGTGCGGCCGTGAGGTCTGCGGTATCGAGGTGCGCGGGGGCCGGGCAGTCGCAGTACGCACCACCGACGGGGGCGTCGTACGGGTGCGTCGCGCGGTGATCGCCGACACCTCCGCGCCACGGCTGTACCACGATCTGCTGCCCGAGCATGCCGTGCCTGCTTCGGTGATCGAGGGAATGCGCCGGTTCGTCTGGGACACACCGGTGTTGAAGGTCAACTATGCCCTTGACGGGCCCGTGCCGTGGCGGTCGAAGAGTCTGAACGAGGCGGGCACCGTGCATCTCGGTGCCGATCGCGACGGCCTGATCCGCTGGATGGCCGACCTGAACACCGCGACGCTACCCGAGCGACCGTTCATGCTGTTCGGGCAGATGACCACCGCCGACCCCGGCCGCTCCCCGGTTGGCACCGAAAGCGCGTGGGCCTACACGCATCTGCCGCGCGGTATGGCAGATGACGCCTCGGCGGAGCAATTGGCCGACCGGGTGGGGCAGGTGCTGGAGGAACATGCTCCCGGCTTCCGCGACCGCGTCGTCGGGACGATGATGCAGCAGCCGTCCGACCTGGAGGCCGCCGATGCCAACCTACACACCGGCGCGGTCAACGGCGGGACATCGCAGCTGCACCAACAATTGATCTTCCGGCCCGCACCCGGATTCGGCCGCGCCGAAACCCCGGTGGCCAACGTCTACCTGGGTAGCGCGGGGGCCACGCCGGGCGGCGGGGTGCACGGGATCTGCGGTCGTAATGCGGCCCGCGCCGCCCTGGCCGACGACGGTGTGCTCGGCTGGCCGCGGCGTCGGCTGTCACGGGCCGCCCTGGCGCTCACCCTGGGCCGGCGCTGATTCTTATCGCGAGCAGACATAAACCCGCACGAAATCGGCTGAAAACACGCGGGTTTGCGTCTGCTCGCGGGAGAACGGTCACTCCTGGAAGCGGTAACCCATCCCCGCCTCGGTGAGTAGATGCACCGGATGTGACGGGTCGTCCTCGAGCTTGCGACGCAGTTGCGCCAGATACACCCGCAGATAATGGGTTTCCTTGGCGTAGGCCGGGCCCCACACCTCGCGCAGCAGCTCCTCGCGGCCGACCAACTTGCCCCGGTTGCGCACCAGCATCTCCAACATGCCCCACTCGGTGGGGGTCAGGTGCACCTCGGTGTCGTTCTTGGTCACCTTCTTGGCGGCCAGATCGACGGTGAACGACGCGGTCTCGACCACCGGCTGATCGGTCTCGACTGCCGTCCCGCGCCGCACCGCGGCCCGTAACCGGGCCAGGAACTCGTCCATCCCAAAGGGTTTCGTGACATAGTCGTCGGCTCCGGCGTCGAGCGCCTCGACTTTGTCCGAGGAATCGGTGCGGGCCGACAACACGATCACCGGCGCCGACAGCCAACCGCGAAGCCCGGCGAGTACCTCGATGCCGGACATGTCGGGCAAACCGAGATCGAGCACGATGACGTCGGGACGATGGTCAGCGGCCGCGCGCAGCCCCTGCCCACCGGTGGTGGCGGTGTCCACCTCGTAGCCGCGGACCGACAGGTTGATCCGCAGTGCACGCAGGATCTGCGGCTCGTCGTCGATCACCAGAACTCGGGTCTTGGCGGTCATGCCGGTGCCGCCAGGTCGATCTCGACGGTCAGACCGCCGCCGGGGGTGTCGGTCGCCGAGATGGTGCCGCCCATGGCTTCGACGAAGCCGCGGGCCACCGAGAGCCCCAGGCCGACGCCGATGGTGGTGTTGTGGTCACCGAGCCGCTGGAACGGCGCGAACAGTTGTTCCTCGGCGCCCCGCGGCATCCCGGGCCCTTCGTCGATCACGGCGACCAGTATGCGGTCGGCCACCTGCCCGGCGCTGACCCGGATGGGGCCGTCGGGTGCATAGCGCAGGGCGTTGTCGATCAGGTTGGCCAATACCCGCTCGAGCAAGCCCGCGTCGGCCATGGCAACCGCGTCGCCAACGTCGACCTTCACCCGGTCCAAGCCTTCACGGCTGAAACCCGTGGTGCCCTTGCTGATTCCCAGGAGTGCGCGTTGCACGGTCTCCTCCAGATAGACGCGACGCAGTTCGGGGCGCACCACCCCGGCCGCCAGCCGCGAGGAGTCGAGCAGGTTGCCGACGAGTGCGGTGAGCGCGTCGACGGATTCCTCGATGGTGGCCAGAAGTTCCGCGGTGTCCTCGGCCGAGAAATCGATCTCGTCGCTACGCAGACTGGAGGCGGCGGCCTTGGCTGCGGCCAGCGGCGTGCGCAGGTCGTGGCTCACCGCCGAGAGCAGCGAGCGGCGCAGTTCGTCGGCCTGGGCGATCGCGGCGGCCTTGCCGGCCTCCTCGGTGAGCTCACGTTGTTTGACCAGCCCGGCAGCCTGTTTGGCGACGGCGCCGAGCACCCGCCGGTCACGGGCGGCCAGTTTGCGTCCGGCCAACAGCAGCCAGAACTCGTCGTCGCCGACTTCGATTGCGGTGTCGGCATTGCCGATCTCGGCACACGGTGCCCGGCCGACACACGCCACGATGCTCGCGGTGCCACCATGTTCGCGCAGCAGGCTGACGGCGCGTTGGGAATACGTTTCGCGTACCCGTTCCAACAGCGTGTCCAGATCCGCCCCGCGCAGCACCGACCCGGAGAACAAGGTCAGCAGTTCGGCTTCCTGTGCGGCGCGGCGGGCTTCGCGAGCCCGGCTCGCGGCGCCGTCGACCAGTGCCGCGACTGCCACCGCGATCATCAGCAGCACCACCACGGTGACCGCGCTGTCCGGTTCGGAGATGGTGAACGTGTGGCGGGGATCGACCAGGAAGTAATTCAACAGCAGCCCGGACAGCAGTGCGGACAGCCCGGCCGGCGCCACCCCGCCGAGCAATGCCACGATCAGCACACCGATGAAGAACAGGGCACTCTCGCCGCTGACCCCGAGGTAGGGATCCAGCAGGGTCACGATCACCAGGCTGATCGCCGACGGAACCACCAGCGCCGCAAGCCATGCCACCAGGTGACGGCGGCGCGCGGTGGCCGACGACCAGTCGAACCCCCGACGAGCCTGATCGTGGGTCACCATGTGAACGTCGATCTTGCCGGATTGCTGGACAACCGCGGCGCCGATGCCTTCGTCGAAGATGCGGGCCCAGCGCGACCGTCTCGAGGTGCCGAGCACCAGCTGGGTGGCGTTGCGTTCGCGGGCGAATTCCATCAGCGCCGTGGGTACGTCGTCGCCGACCACGGTGTGCACGCTGGCGCCCAGACTGGTGGCCAGTGCCCGCACCTTGCCCATCTGGGGCGCGGAGACGCCGGACAGCCCGTCGCCGCGGACGACGTGTACCACCATCAGCTCGGCGCTGGATTTCGAGGCGATCCGAGATGCCCGGCGCACCAAGGTTTCCGACTCAGCACCGCCGGTGACGGCGACCACCACCCGTTCCCGCGCCTCCCACGTGTCGGTGATCTTGTTGTCGGCGCGGTATTTGGCCAGCGCGGCGTCGACCTGATCGGCCAGCCACAGCAGCGCGAGTTCGCGCAGCGCGGTGAGGTTTCCGCGCCGGAAGTAGTTCGACAGGGCAGCGTCGATGCGTTCGGGCGCGTAGACGTTGCCGTGGGACAGCCTGCGGCGCAGCGCTTCCGGTGTGATGTCGACCAACTCGATCTGATCGGCCGCCCGCACCACCTCGTCGGGAACCTTCTCCTGCTGCTCGATGCCGGTGATCTGGGTGACCACGTCGTTGAGGCTCTCCAGGTGCTGGACGTTGACGGTGGAGACCACCGTGATACCGGCCGCGAGCAGTTCCTCGACGTCCTGCCAGCGCTTCGGGTTCTTGCTGCCCGGGGTGTTGGTGTGGGCGAGCTCGTCGACCAGCACCACCTGCGGGGCACGGGCCAGCACCGCGGCCACGTCGAGTTCGGGGAATCGGCCGCCCCGGTACTCGACATAACGCGGTGGGATCACCTCGATGCCGTCGAGAAGCTCGGCGGTCTTCTTCCGCCCGTGCGTCTCCACCACCGCGGCAACCACGTCGGTGCCGCGTTCGAGCCGGCGGTGCGCTTCACCGAGCATCGCGTACGTCTTGCCGACGCCGGGAGCGGCGCCCAGATAGATGCGCAGCTCGCCGCGTTTGGTGGGGCTCGACGCCGACGTACTCACAGGACCATCATCCTCGAACTACAACGCGTCGAGGGCGATGTTGAGTTCGAGCACGTTGACCCGCGGCTCACCGAAGAAGCCGAGCGTCCGCCCCTCGGTATGGTCGGCCACCAAGGCCCGCACGAGGTCGGGGTTGACGCCGCGAGCCTGGGCGACCCGATTGACCTGCAGGTCCGCATACGCCACTGAGATGTGCGGGTCCAGACCGCTGCCGCTGGCGGTGACCGCATCGGCCGGCACCGCGGGGTCCGCGGGGGCGCTGCCGCGGATCGGCACGATCAAGCCTTCGCTGTAGTCCTCGCCGGCCTGTGCGCATTCCACCCGCACGCCCTCATAGGTGTCCAGGAACGGGGTCGTGGTGGTGTCGCACGGCTCGTTCACGCTGACCACCTTGGTGGGGTGAATGACGTTGCCGCGGGCGTCGCGCGGCCCGATCACCGACAGCACCGCGCCGACGCCGCCGCCGGTGCAGAAGGGACGGGCCCCGTCGACTCCGTCGAGTTCGCCGACGGCCAGGCTGCGCTGACACACCTGGGTCAGCAGGCTGGGCTTGTCGGGTGCGTCGACGACGCTCTCCGGGCCCAGGTTGCTCGCGCTGGTGGCCATGGGGTCGTAGCCGTCACCGGCGACCGACGGCCGGCTCTGGAAGTAGCGGGGCAGCGGGTTGCCGTCGGCGTCGGTGAACGATTGCCCGATCAGGCTGCTGCCGACCGGCTTTCCGTTCACCTCCACCAGTGAGCCGTCGGCCTTGTCGCTCAGGCCGGGCAGTTGTGCGACGAGCCAGATGAAGACGGGATAGCCGATGCCGAGGATCACGGTGAGCACCAGCAGCGCCCGCAGCGCCGCGGCGTGTTGGCGAACCAGGTTGGAGATATTCATGTCACATTCCCGGGAAGAGTTGGACGACGAGGTCGATCAGCTTGATGCCGATGAACGGCGCGATGATGCCGCCCAGGCCGTAGACGTAGAGGTTGCGGCTCAACAGCTTGGACGCGCTGCTGGGCGTGTAGCGAACACCCTTGAGCGCCAGCGGAATCAACACCACGATGATGATCGCGTTGAAGATCACCGCGGACAGGATCGCCGACTGCGGGCTGTGCAGCCGCATGATGTTCAGCAGGTCCAGGCCGGGGAACAGTGCCACGAACAACGCCGGGATGATCGCGAAGTACTTCGCGATGTCGTTGGCGATCGAAAACGTGGTCAGCGCCCCGCGGGTGATCAGCAACTGCTTGCCGATCTCGACAATCTCGATCAGCTTGGTCGGATCGGAGTCCAGATCGACCATGTTGCCGGCCTCTTTGGCCGCCGAGGTGCCGCTGTTCATCGCGACGCCGACGTCGGCCTGCGCCAGGGCGGGCGCGTCGTTGGTGCCGTCACCGGTCATCGCGACCAGCTTGCCGCCGGCCTGCTCCTTCTTGATCAGCGCCATCTTGTCTTCGGGCGTGGCCTCGGCGAGGAAATCGTCGACCCCGGCCTCGTCGGCAATGGCCTTGGCGGTCAACGGGTTGTCACCGGTGATCATCACGGTGCGGATGCCCATCCGGCGCATCTCGTCGAAGCGTTCCCGCATGCCCTGCTTGACGACGTCCTTGAGGTGGATGACGCCGAGCACCTCGGCTTTGCCGTCGCGGACGTGGCCCACGGCAAGCGGGGTACCACCCGCCGCGGAGATCCCGTCCACGATGTCGCCGAGCTCGGTCGGCACGCGACCGCCTTCGGAGCGGATCCATTCGGCGACCGCCCCGGTGGCACCCTTGCGCAGGCGATGGTCTCCGGACAGGTCGACACCCGACATCCGGGTGTTGGCGCTGAACTCGACCCAGTGCGCCTGATCGAGTTCGCCGGGCGTGCGGCCCCGTAATCCATACTCCTGCTTGGCGAATACGACGATCGAGCGTCCCTCGGGGGTCTCGTCGGCCAGGCTGGACAGTTGGGCCGCATCAGCGAGCTGCTCCGGCGTCACACCCGTCAGCGGTACGAAGGCCGCGGCCTGACGGTTGCCGAGGGTGATCGTGCCGGTCTTGTCGAGCAGCAGTGTGTTGACGTCGCCGGCGGCCTCCACCGCGCGACCGGACATCGCCAGCACGTTGCGCTGCACCAGCCGGTCCATGCCGGCGATGCCGATCGCAGAAAGCAGCGCCCCGATGGTGGTCGGGATCAAACACACCAGCAGCGACACCATGACGATGCCGGAGATGCCGTTGGCGTTGAGCGCCAACGTGTCTGCGACGCCGGGGCTGTTGGCCTTGGAGAAGATGGCCAGCGGCTGCAGGGTCGCGACGGCGAAGACGAAGATGATCGTCAACGAGGACAGCAGGATGTTCAGCGCGATCTCGTTGGGGGTCTTCTGCCGGTTGGCGCCCTCGACGAGGTTGATCATCCGGTCGATGAAGCTCTCACCCGGCTTCTGGGTGATCTTCACGACGATCCGGTCCGAGAGCACCGTAGTGCCACCGGTGACGGCACTGCGATCACCACCGGATTCCCGGATGACTGGGGCCGATTCCCCGGTGATCGCCGATTCGTCCACCGAGGCAATGCCTTCCACGACATCGCCGTCGCCGGGGATGACCTGGCCGGCCTCCACGACGACAAGGTCGCCCTGCTGCAGCAGCGGTGCGGCGATCTCTTCCTCGACGCCGGAATCGGTCAGCCGCCGCGCCATCGTCGAGGTCTTCGTCTTGCGCAGGCTCTCGGCCTGGGCCTTGCCCCGGCCTTCGGCGACGGCCTCGGCGAGGTTGGCGAAGATGACCGTCAACCACAGCCAGATCACGATCAGCGCCGAGAACCACGACGGGTTGACGACAGCCAGGATTGTGCTCCAGACCGCGCCGATCTCGACGATGAACATCACCGGATTACGCCAGAGCGTGCGCGGATCGAGCTTACGCAGCGCGTCGGGCATCGATTTCCACAGCATCTTCGGGTCGAGCAGGCCGCCCTTGATCCGCTTGGAACCGTTGGGTTTCGGCTGAGCGGATGAGGGTGAGGCGAGGGTAGGTACTGACATTTCAGTGGATTCCTTCAGCCAGGGGGCCGAGCGCGAGCATCGGCAGGAAGGTGAGGGCGACCAGGATCAGCGTGACGCCGGCGACCATGCCGACGAACTGGGGTCGATGAGTGGGCAGCGTCCCGACGGATTCGGGGGTCTTGCCTTGGCGGGCCAGCGATCCGGCCAGGGCCAGCACCAGGATGATCGGCAGGAAGCGGCCGAACACCATGGCCATGCCCAGAGCCGTGTTGTACCACTCGGTGTTG
>NZ_LZJD01000003.1:0-55028 GCF_001666875.1 Mycobacterium sp. E802 | reverse complement strand
ACGTGTTGGGGCAGCTGATCGGTGAGCAGGTGGACCACCACACTGCTCGAGCGTGGATCAACCCCGGCGGCCGGGCACTGCGGGCTGCCACACTGGCAGGTCAACCGCTCGGCCCCGACCGCCAACGCCCCCAACGCATCAGCGCGACGCTGCGCCATGGTCCGCGGATCGGCCTCACACACACCCCGGGCCATCTCGCTCAACACCTTCTTCAACAAGGCCGCATCGGTGGCCAACAACCGGCCCCAGATCGACACGGTCCCGTTCGGGTCATCGACATCACCGAAGCTGACATCACGACTACGCGCGCCGGTACGGCCACGACGCACCGCGGCCGGCTCGAACTTTTCCACCCACACAGCGATGGCCTGCTCGGCCTTGTCCACCGACAACGCACCGTAACTATGGGCGGTACCGGCCAACGCGGCATCGACCAACTCCAACGCCTCGGGATCGATGATGTTCTGGGTGTGCCAGGTGATCGCCGCGATCACCTTCGCCGAAACCTCACCAAGGGCGAACTCCGCCGCCACCTTCGGCAACCGCTCCCGCAGCGCCTGAGCGATACGCATCTGCGCCGAGGCCTGACGCCGACCCAGATTGCACGCCCCGCTCACCGCCGCGGCCGCCAGTTCCCACCCGTCAATCGCCGAATGCGCCGACACCTCATCCTCGTCGTCGCAATGACGGGCCACGACCTCCCCGATCAGCGCCAACCGCTCAGCCGCGGCGACCGCCTCAGCCCGCGTCGCATGCTCCAACGCATCAATCAGCGCCGCATCGGAGAGCGACGGCAGATCCAGCAATTCGAACACATGTTCGATGCTACTCTCACGCAAGCACACCAGCAACGGTTTTCACGAACAAAACCGGTTGTCGCTCACCAGGCGGGCAAATTTCGAGTCAAACCCGCTGGAGTTCAAACAGCGGAATCGCCCGGGTGGTCTTGGCCTGGTACTCGGCGAAGACGGGGGCCCGCTCGACGATCTTGGGGTACGCCGCGTCGCGCTCGTCGGCGGGCAGCTCCCGGGCCGTCACGTCGTAGGCGTCGATGCCGATCTCGATGCGGGCCTGCGGGGTGGCCCGCAAGTTGTGCACCCACGCCGGGTCCTTGGGACCGCCGGCATAGGAACCGACGATCAGCACCTTGCCGTCGATGTCCAGGTACGCCAGCGGGGACAGCCGCGGCTGACCCGATTTGGCCCCGGTGGTGTGCAGCAGCAACAGCGTGCCACCCTCGAAGGGGCCGCCCACCTTGCCGCCGTTGGCCCGGAATTCCTCGACGACGTTGCGGTTGAAGTCATCGAGGGCCGCCACGTCGGCGACCAGTTCGCTCTTGTCGAAATCAGGATCGATATCGCTCATGCCTTCTTGAGCTCCTCGGGCTTGGCGTCTATTCCCGATTCCTTGCGCTGCTGCGGGGTGATCGGCGCAGGCGCATCGGTCAGCGGGTCAACACCACCGCCGGACTTGGGGAACGCGATGACCTCACGGATCGAGTCCACGCCGGCCAGCAGCGCGGTGATCCGGTCCCAGCCGAACGCGATGCCGCCGTGCGGCGGGGCGCCGAAGGCAAAGGCATCCAACAGGAATCCGAACTTTTCCTGCGCTTCGTCGTGATCGATGCCCATCATGGCAAACACCCGCTCCTGGATGTCGCGTCGATGGATACGGATCGAGCCGCCGCCGATCTCGTTGCCGTTGCAGACGATGTCGTAGGCGTCGGACAGCGCGCTGCCGGGATCGGTATCGAAGGTGTCCTCCGATTCGACCTTCGGCGCGGTGAAGGCGTGGTGCACGGCCGTCCAGGCACCCGAACCGACGGCGACGTCGCCGGACTCCACCGCAGCGGAAGCGGGCTCGAACATCGGAAAGTCCACCACCCACGTGAACGCCCAGGCCGCCGGGTCGATCAGATCCAGGCGCTTGGCGATCTCGATGCGGGTGGCGCCCAGCAGGGCCCGCGCCGTGCGCGCCGGACCCGCCGCGAAGAACACGCAGTCACCGGGTTTGGCACCGACATGGGCGGCCAGGCCGTCGCGCTCGGCGTCGGTAAGGTTCTTGGCCACCGGTCCGCCCAGCGATCCGTCCTCGCCCACCAGCACATAGGCCAGGCCCTTGTGGCCGCGCTGCTTGGCGAACTCCTGCCAGCCGTCGAGGGTGCGACGCGGCTGCGACGCCCCACCCTCCATCACCACAGCGCCCACGTACGGCGCCTGGAACACCCGGAACGGCGTGTCCTTGAAGTACTCGGTGCACTCGATGAGTTCGACACCGAAGCGCAGGTCGGGCTTGTCGGAGCCGAACCGGCGCATCGCCTCGTCGTAGCTGATCCGCGGCAACGGCAGCGGCAAATCATAACCGATGGTCGACCAGACCGCCTTCAGCACCTGCTCGGCGATACCCATCACGTCGTCGGCGTCGACGAAGCTGAGCTCCATGTCGAGCTGGGTGAACTCGGGCTGACGGTCGGCGCGGAAGTCCTCGTCGCGGTAGCACCGGGCGATCTGGTAATAGCGCTCCATACCCGCCACCATGAGCAGCTGCTTGAACAGCTGCGGGCTCTGTGGCAGGGCGTAGAACGAGCCAGGTTGGAGCCGGGCGGGCACCAGGAAGTCGCGGGCGCCCTCCGGAGTCGAGCGGGTGAGCGTCGGCGTCTCGATCTCGACGAAGTCGTGCTCGGCCAGCACCCCGCGCGCAGCCGCATTCACCTTGGAACGCAACCGGATTGCGTTGCCCGGGCCCTCACGGCGCAGATCCAGGTAGCGGTACTTGAGCCGGGCTTCCTCACCGGCCGTCTCGTCGAGCTGGAACGGCAGCGGGGCACTCTCGGACAGCACGGTCAACGAGGTGGCATTGACCTCGATCTGCCCGGTCGGGATCTCGGCGTTCTCGTTGCCCTCGGGACGGACCTCGACCACACCGGTGACGGCGATGCAGAACTCGGCGCGAAGCCGGTGGGCAGCGGCGAGAACGTCACCTTCCCGGAACACCACCTGCGACACGCCTGACGCGTCGCGCAGATCGATGAAGATCACGCCGCCGTGGTCACGGCGACGCGCCACCCACCCCGCCAATGTGACCGTTTGACCGGCATCCGCGGGCCGCAACGAACCGGCGGCATGACTGCGCAGCACGAATACTCCTGAATGTTGACTGGTGGGACGACTGACCAGTCTAGAGACCCGTCCGGCAGGGGCGACGTGGGACGCCAGCTGAGTAGACAGCTTGACCTAGTCTGTCTACCCATGGCCCGGACCTACCCATGTGAGCGTGTCGAGTTGGACTTCATCGACCGTGCACCGTTCCGCTTTGTCAGCACCGTCGATCTCGCCATCACGCCCGAGCAACTGTTCGAGGTCCTCAGCGATGCGAGCTCGTGGCCGCAGTGGGCGACGGTGATCACCAATGTGGAGTGGACGAGCCCGGAGCCTCGCGGTGTGGGCACCACCCGTACCGTCACGATGCGCGGACACATCGTGGGCGACGAGGAATTCCTGGCGTGGGAGCCCTTCTCCCACATGGCTTTCCGGTTCAACACCAGCACGTCGAACGCGATCTCGGCGTTCGCCGAGGACTACCGCGTCGTGCCCACCGGGGAGGGCTGCCATCTGACCTGGGTCATGGCACTGAAACCCAGCGGGCTGGCGGGTCAGATCGGGATGATGCTCGGCCGGCCGGTGATGGCGTGGATGTTCCAGCGCTTCCTGCACAACCTGCGCCGGTACACCGACCAGCGTTACAACACTTAGAAGAGCTCCTGCCACACCTTGCGTCGAACCGCGTCGGGATCGGCAAGGGTCTCGTCGCGCGAGGACCGGATCACCCGGGTCAGTCGCCGGGCGACGTCGTAGTGCGGCCAGTCGGCGACCTCCGCGGTGGCGAAATCGAGCCAGGTGCGCTGCATCCGCCGACCCACGGACGGCTGCACCCGCCGCCCCAACGGGTGCAGCTTACGGCCGAGGTAGGACCCGTAGCTGTGCTGGATGTGAACGATCTCGCTGCCGTGGGTGGCGCCGAGCCCCAACACCTTGAGCGTCCAGGTGGTGTGGTCGAACCGATAGGCGTGGGTGGGCGCCTGAGCGCTGTAGGCGTCGGCGAACGCCCAGGTGGGCGCGCCGAACATGACGTCGGAACCGAACGCCACCAGTGCGCGGCGGCGGGGGAATTCCGGATAGCCGGCCAGGACCTGATCCCGGACGTGCGCGGGCTGGCGGCGGAAGTAGTTTTCGACGCCGGCAAGGGTGGTCGGAAGCATCGGCGGCTTGCCCCAGGCGAACATCGACGCTTCGTGGCTGTTGGTGCCGATGATCAGCGGCACCGGCGTCACCGCCCCGGCGCGGGCAGCCTCGATCGGGTGCAGTGGCAGCAGGTCCACGCCATGCGTCAGCCCGTAAGCCAGCGTCGGAGTCTGTTGTGCGCTTTCCAGTTGCAGCTGACCGGCGGCCCGTCGCAACTGCCGCTGCGGCAACACCTTGAGTTGCTCGGCGCCGACGCCGAGCAACTGCATGAAGCGACGCGACTGACGTGCCCGGTCCTCGCGGTCGGCGATCAGCGGCAGGGCCGGGCTCTGCGCAATCGCCCTGGTGAACAACCCGTCGGCAGGCGGGCTGGCCAGCAGCGCCAACACCGAAGTGGCACCGGCCGATTCACCGAACACCGTCACCTGGCCCGGGTCACCGCCGAATGCCGCGATGTTGTCGCGCACCCATCGCAGCGCCGCGATCTGATCACGCAGACACAGGTTGTCGTCGAATCCCTCCCCCAGATCACCGAGTTCGAACCCGCCGAACACGCCGAGCCGATAGGTGACATTGACGACCACCACGTTGCCATTGGCGGCCAGCCGCGAGCCGTTGTACAGCTGCAGCTGCCCGGCCCCGTAGACGAACGCCCCACCGGGGATCCACACCATCACCGGCAGCGATCCGCCCGTGTCCGGGGACCAGACGGTGAGGGTCAGGCACGCCTCGTCGCGGACCTTGGGATCATCGCGGCCTCCCCCGACGAACGAGCGGCCCTGCGGCGGCAACGGCCCGTGCTCGACCGCGTCACGTACCCCGGTCCAGGACAACACCGGCTGCGGAGCCAGGAAGCGCAGCGCACCGACAGGCTGCTGCGCATACTCCACACCCCGCCATACGCTGACCCCGCCTTCACGGGTGCCGCGTAGCCGCCCATGCGAGGTGTGGGCGATGGTCGAATGTTCCGCGACGACGGACACGCCTGAATCGTAGTGTGGGAAGCTGAACGGGCTGTGGAGCACTGACCTACCGCCGAATGCGATGGAGTGATGCGATGACCTTCAACGAGGGTATGCAGATCGACACGAGCACCACTTCCAGTTCCGGCGGTGGTCGCGGCCCGGGCCGCGGTATCGCCATCGGCGGGGGTCTCGGCGGTCTGCTGATCGTCGTGCTCGCCATGTTTCTCGGCGTCGATCCCGGCACCGTGATGCCTCAGCAGCAGCAAACGGACACCAGCGGTATCGGCGGCGAGGGTTTCGACCTGAGCCAGTGCAAGACCGGCGCCGACGCCAACGAGAAGGTCGAGTGCCGCGTGGTCGCAACCGGCAACTCGGTCGACGGTGTGTGGCAGCAGCTGCTCAAGGGGTACACGCGTCCGCACGTGCGCTTGTTCAAGGGGCAGGTTCAGACCGGGTGCGGTCCGGCCACCAGTGACGTCGGGCCGTTCTACTGCCCGGTGGACCGCACCGCCTATTTCGACACGGACTTCTTCCAGGTGCTCGTCGACCGGTTCGGTTCCAGCGGAGGCCCACTCGCCCAGGAGTACGTGGTGGCCCACGAGTTCGGTCACCATGTGCAGAACCTGCGCGGTGTGCTCGGCCGGGCCCAGCAGGATCCTGAGGGTGCCACCGGTGGCGGCGTCCGCACCGAGCTGCAGGCCGACTGCTACGCCGGCGTCTGGGCGCATTACGCCTCGATCACCCGGCAGGAAGGCACCGACGTGCCGTTCTTGGAACCGCTGAGCGACAAGGACATCGCCGATGCCCTGTCCGCCGCCTCTTCGGTGGGTGACGACCGTATCCAGGCCGCAGCGACGGGGCGGGTCAATCCGGAAGCCTGGACCCACGGTTCCTCCGAACAACGGCAGAAGTGGTTCACCATCGGTTATCAGACCGGTGACCCGAACAAGTGCGACACCTTCGCCACCAACAACCTTGGCTAGGGCCGCCACCGCCGTCGACGCGGTAGCCGAGCGCTACCTCGATACGTACGCGCGACTCGATCCTTGTGCCGCAACAGAGTTGGGCATCACCGGTCACGATGACGACCTGACCGACTATTCCCCACAGGGCGTCGCCGCACGGGCCGAGGCGGCCCGGGCCACCTTGGCCGAACTCGACCGCACGGCACCGGTCGACGACGTCGACGTGGTCACCGTGGCAGCCCTGCGTGAACGCCTCGGCGCGATCATCGACGTGCACGAGGCCGGACTCGATCTGGGCGAGCTCAACGTCATCGCCTCGCCGCTGCAGACCATGCGCGACGTGTTCGACCTGATGGCCACCGACACCGAGGACGACTGGGCACTGATCGCGGCGCGGCTGGCGAAGATTCCCGAACGCGCTGCCGGCTACGCCCAGGCGCTACGGGATGCCGCACAGGCCGGCAATGCCCCGGCCCGGCGCCAAGTCACCCGCGGGGTCAGCCAGGCCCAGCAGATCGCCCGATTGTTCGCCGACATGGGAACCGGTGCCGCGCCGGACAACCCGCGTCTCAAAACGGATCTGGAGCGGCGGGCCGAGGCCGCCGCCGACGCGTACCGGCAACTCGGCGAAACACTGCGCGAGGACATCGCGCCGCAGGCCCGTGAAGCCGACGCCTGCGGGCGCGACACGTACCGGTTGATGTCACGGCTGTTCCTGGGCACCGAGGTCGACCTCGACGAGGCCTACGAGTGGGGCTTGAGCCTGCTCGATGCCGTTGTGGCCGAACAAGAATCGATCGCGCAGCAGCTCTACCCCGGCGCCACGGTGGCCGAGACGCTGCATCGGCTCGACGACGAGGCGCGGTACGTCATCCACGGGACCGAGGCATTGCAGGCGTGGATGCAGGAGTTGTCCGACCGCGCCGTGGAAGCACTGGCCGGCACCCACTTCGACATCGACGGCCCACTGCGCACCTTGGAGTGCCGGATCGCCCCGACTCAGACCGGCGGCATCTATTACACCGGACCGTCCGAGGATTGGACCCGGCCCGGACGGATGTGGTGGTCGGTGCCGCCCGGCGTGGACAGATTCCACACCTGGCAGGAAACCACCACGGTGTTCCACGAGGGCGTTCCCGGTCACCACCTGCAGATCGGCCGCGCGGTGGCGTTGGCCGACCAGCTCAACCGGTGGCGCCGGCTGGGCTGCTGGGTGTCGGGCCACGGCGAGGGGTGGGCGCTGTACGCCGAGCGGTTGATGGCCGAGCTCGGCTGGCTCGACGATCCGGGTGATCGGATGGGAATGCTTGATGCCCAACGCTTCCGGGCGGCGCGCGTGGTCATCGACATCGGCGTGCACTGCGGGATGACGGCTCCGGACGGTGAGGTGTGGGACGCCGAGCGGGCCTGGAACTTCCTCACCTCGCATTCGGCGATGGCCGAGGAGAATCTGCGATTCGAACTCGACCGCTACCTCGGCTGGCCCGGGCAGGCCCCGTCGTACGCGATCGGACAACGGATCTGGCACGAGCTGCGCGACGATGCCCTGCGCCGCGGATCCTCGCTGCGGGAATTCCACAGCCGCGCCCTCGATCTGGGTGGGCTGCCGCTCGATGTGCTGAAAGCGGCATTGTCCGCCGACTGACTCGAAGGCTGTGATGTGATCGGGTTCACAGTCCGACGTTGTCACGGTTCGACCTGTGCGCGGTGTCAGAGAGGGTGACCACGACGGCATAGGGGGATCACCTGAACGCGACCGAGATATTCGCCCACCACCGCCCGCTGCTCTTCACGCTGGCCTACGAGATTCTGGGTAGCGCCGCAGACGCCGAAGATGTGGTGCAGGACAGCTACCTGCGCTGGATCAAGGCCGATGGGGTCACGTACCCGCACGCGTATCTGGTCCAGATCGTCACCCGCGGGGCACTCAACGCGCTTCGCACGAGCAAACGCCGGCGCGAGGACTACGTCGGCAGTTGGCTTCCCGAGCCGATCCAGACCACACCCGATGTCAGCGAGGACGCCATCCTCGCCGAATCCGTGTCGATGGCCATGCTGCTGGTGCTGGAGACACTCAGTCCCGACGAGCGCGTAGTCTTCGTCCTCAACGAGGTATTCGGTTTCAGCCACCCCGAGATTGCCCGCGTGCTCGGCAAATCCGACGCCACGGTGCGCCAAATCGCCCATCGCGCACGCGAACACGTGCAGGCTCGACGCCGACGCTTCACGCCCGACGCTCACCTGGCACGTACCACCGTCACGACGTTTCTCCACGCTGCACACACCGGGGACATCGACGGCCTCATCGCGGTGCTGGCCCCCGAGGTCGTGGCGTTGTCCGACGGTGGCGGATACGTGTCGGCCGCACGTCGCCCGATCGTCGGCCCGCAGCGGGTCGCACAGTTCATGGCCGGACTGGCGCAGGGCAGCATGGCCGGCTTCGACATCTCGTTCGATAGCTACAACAGCCTGCCGGCCGTCTTGTTCTCCCGCGCCGGGGCGCTGGATTCCGTGCTGCTCATCGAGGTGACGGACGGACTCATCAGCGCGCTCTACGCGATGCGCAACCCCGACAAACTCCGCGACGCCACCACTACCCGCACCGTGATTCGATCCCTGGAGGACTGATGCAGACCGTCACCGTGGAACGCACCATCGGCGCGCCTCAGGATGAAGTGTTCGACTTCATGAGCAACGCCGCCAATTTCACCCGTTCCCCACTGGTGCTCAGGCAGCGCCTGGCCGAACCCGGCCACGGCGCTGCCTACGGGCAAGGGGCGCTGCGCATCCTGCTCTGGGTGATCGGTTGGTTCCGCGAACGCGTCACCGCCTACGACGCCCCACACTCCTTCGATTACGCCGTCGAACGCAGCTTCCCGCCCTCGGAGCATCGGCATGGTCGGGTGAGCTTCACCGCCGTGGACGGCGGCACCCACGTGGTGTGGACCACGACGTTCCGGGTCAAGTTCCCGATCGTCGGTGCCGCCCTGACCCGCTGGGTCGGACGGCCCGCCCTCACCAAGGTCTTCAACGACGTCATGGATGCCGCCGAGGCCGATCTGGCGCCCGCTACAACCGGGCGTGCTCGGAGATCTTGGTGTCGGTAGTGCGCAGCGGACGGATCAACCCGTCCTGACTGAACGATGCGATCAACTCGCCCTCTTCGGTGTGTACCGCACCGCGCACATACGACATGCCCGCGCCCACTTGAGTGCTCTCATGGCTGTAGAGCAACCAGCCGTCCCAGCGGACCGGCTCGTGGAAGCTGACCGTGACGGTCATCGGCGCGGTCGACACCGTCAGGTGGGCCTGGGCAGTGCCGATGCCTTCGTGGGCCCGCATGGTGGTCGAAATACCCAGGTGCCCGGTGAAATACGCGATCAAGGCCTTGGCCAGATCGTCGCGGGCCGGGACGGGGTCATAGTGCAGCCAGGCATACAGCTCGGGCGGCCCGACCTCGTCAGGGCTGTTGACGTCGACGACGTCGACCAGCCGCAGCTCGCGTCCGGTCATCGGCATGTGCGAGACGTTGGCATCGGCCGGCCCCGCCACCTCCGGCCGCGGCAGGTGATGGCGGATCACGTCTCCGGACGGCACGTCGGCCAGCACCGTGATGGTGATGCAGCGCTTGCCGTTCTGCGAGGCACTGATCACCGCGGTGGCCGTGGAACGTCCCTCACTGATCACGTCGATGTCGAGCTCGACCGGCGGGCCCACCAGGACGGCCCGGGCGAACACGGCATGCGCGGTGCGAATCGACTTCTCCGGAAATCGCTTTGCCGCCGCGACGATCGCCGCGCCCAGGATCTGCGTACCCTCTACCACCTGACGCTCGTCCACCCCGGCGATCCCACTCGGCACGGTGAAGCGGTTCTCTCCGGCGGGTTCTGCGTCGAACAGGTCGAGCAGCATCTGCAGCGTCCATTGCGTCGGTACGGCAGCCTGGGATTCTGTGGTCATGTTTTTCCTCTCTGTCATGCGTTGATGACTGTCTCGGCGAATTCCGAAATGATCTGTGGTGCGGCGAAATCCGCGAACCAGACGTAGAAGCGTTCGACGCCCTGGGCGGCCAGTCCGGCGAAGTGTTCGGTGAGTTCTGCGGCGTCTCCGCACACCAGCCCGTCACCGAGGTGTCCGAACAGTCGCGTGCTGCGGTCTGTCACCGCCGCTCGATCCGCGCCGCGACCCACGAATCCGACCATCTGTTGCAGGGAGACACGGGCCGAGCCGACGGTCGGCAACAGGGCGGGCAGCCGGTCGAGCTGATGGGACGGGATGTTCCACCAGTCGGCGTGCGTCCGCACCAGCTCCATCATGCGTCTACCAGTTCCGCCGAGCACCAACGGAATTGGGTGTCCGAGCCGGGGTACCTGCCCACGCTCGCCGTCGCCCCAGTATTGGCCCAGCAGCTGCAGGGTCTCCCCCAGCCTGCGAACCCGTGCCGCCGCGTCCCCGGTCTCGATCCCGAATCGCTCGAACTCCCGCGGCCAGGAACCCGAACCAAGGCCAAGCTCGAACCGGCCACCGCTGGCCTCCGACAGTGTGACGGCCTGTTTCGCCAGTACCGCCGGATGCCGGAACGCGTCGCACAGCACCAGATGGCCGATCCGCAGACGCTCGGTGCGGGCAGCTACCCAAGTGGCGACAGTCATTGCCTCCCAGATGCTTTGGTGGGTGGCACCGGGCGCCTCCAAGTGATCGATGAACGCGATGCCGTCAAATCCGCTGGCCTCGGCCACCTTCGCGCGTTCGACGATGTCGCCGACGTCCAACCGCACCTGCGGCAGGAACAGAAACCACTCGCTCAATCACAACCCGCCTATTGCTTCTACAGAACCGGTAACGTCATTCTCGCAAGTGGAGCATGACGGAGGTGATGGGCGCAATGGCTAGGCCGGCCGAACGACCGTCGGAGACAACTCGCGCCGAGGCGCAGGCGGACCGGGTCCGGCGCTTCATGAAGTCGGCCCTGGCCATCCTCGGCGAGACCGGACGGACCGACTTCACCGTGCTCGAGGTGGTGGAACGCTCGAAGACCTCGCTGCGGTCGTTTTACCAGCACTTTTCTACGAAGGATGAGCTGCTGCTCGCACTCATCGACACGATCATGGCTGAGTCCACGCAGCGCTGGCGCGTCGACACCGACGGGTTGGCCGGCCCCGAGGCACTGGCGACTCTGATCGAGCGCATCACCACGCCGGCCTCCTCGAGCACTCAGGACAGCATCAACCGCGGGCTGACGTTCTACAACGACCATCTGGCCGAGTCGCTGCCCCGCGAATACGCGCGGGTGCTGGCACCGTTGCACCAGCTCATCGGCGACATCCTCCGTCGCGGAATGGAAACCGGCGACTTCCGCCCGGACATCGACGTGCCGACCACCGCGACGCTCGTCATGCAGTCGGTGTTGGGGGCGATGCGGTTGCGGTCCCTCGGTGTGGAGCTCAACGGCACGCCTGTCGACGGCGAGCACATCGCGCAGTTCTGCCTGCGCGGCCTGATGCCCTGATCCCGCTTCTGACCAGTACTTTTTCCGACTGCTGAGCGATCGCCCGAATCGGCTCGTCCGTACCTGTTACCCCGTGGTAACGTCATTACCAGTTTTGGAAACGTGACTCTTCCAGGAGGTGAACATGCCCTCACGCGAGCTTTCCTATCCGGTGTTCGACGCGGACAACCACTTCTATGAGCCCAAAGAAGCGCTGACCAAGTTCCTGCCTGAGCACCGCAAGGGCGTCATCGACTACATCGATGTGCACGGCCGCACGAAGATCGTGGTGCGCAACCAGATCAGTGACTACATCCCGAACCCCACGTTCGAGGTCGTGGCCCGGCCCGGGGCCCAGGAGGAATACTTCCGGCACGGCAGCGGCGGCAAGAGCTACCGCGAGGTGATGGGCAAGCCGATGAAGGCCATCCCCGCGTTCCGCAATCCCGAAGCGCGCCTTGAGGTTCTCGACGGCCTCGGCCTGGACTACACGATCATGTTCCCGACGCTGGCCAGCCTCGTCGAGGAACGACTCAAGGACGATCCCGACCTGATCCTCGACATCATCCACGCCCTCAACGAGTGGATGTACGAGACCTGGCAGTTCAACTACGCCGACCGCATCTTCTCCACCCCGGTCATCAACCTCGGTGTCGTCGACCGTGCCCTCGAAGAGCTCGAGTGGTGCCTGGAGCGCGGCGCCAAGACCGTCCTCGTCCGTCCGGCGCCGGTGCCCGGCTACCGCGGCACCCGCTCGCTGGGATTCCCGGAGTTTGACCCGTTCTGGGATGCCTGCGTCAAGGCCGGTATCCCGGTGTGCATGCACGCCTCCGACAGCGGATATGCCCAGTACCTCAACGATTGGGAACCGGCCGACGAGTTCCTGCCGTTCAAGCCGACGTCGTTCCGGATGGTGGCGATGGGCAAGCGGCCGATCGAAGACACCATGGCTGCGCTGGTGTGCCACGGGGCGCTGACGCGCAACCCCGATCTGCGCATCTTGTCGGTGGAGAACGGCGCCTCGTGGGTGCCCTACCTGTTCTACCAATTCAAAGACGTCTACTCGAAGATGCCGCAGGAGTTCCCAGAGGATCCGGTCGAGGCCTTCAAGCGGTGCGTGTACGTCGCCCCGTTCTGGGAGGACGACTTCAAGAAGATGGCCGATCTGTGCGGCATCGACCGCGTCATCTTCGGGTCTGACTGGCCGCACCCCGAGGGACTGGCCGATCCGATCAATCTCGTCGACGATCTGGTGGCGCACGGCCTGGACGACGAGGGAGTCCGAAAGGTCATGGGCGGCAACCTTGTCGACCTGTTCAAGGTCGAGAACAAGAAGGTCTACCGGCCCGACGTCCCGGCGCTCGTCCTGACCTGATCTAGTCCACTACTCGACAAGAAGCTGGGCCGACTACATGACCGATGTGGCAAATCCCGAACAGATGCTGTTCACCTCCACCGCGCAGGCCTTCCTCGAAAAGGAGGTGCCGCTGAGCCGGGTGCGTCAGTTGCACGACGAAGGCAACTCTTTCGACGTCCAATGGTGGGGCCGCGCAGCAGAATTGGGGTGGGCCAGCCTGTTGGTCCCCGAGGAGCTCGGTGGTGGCAGCCCCTCCGGGGACGGTGTGACCGACCTGGCTCTGCTGGCCGAACAGTTGGGCCACACCGTCACCCCTGGCCCGCTGCATCCGGTCAGTACCGTGCTGGCCGGCCTGGTCGAAGCACCAAGCGGTCATGTGGAATTGATCGAATCGCTGGTGTCCGGGGAAACCGTGGCGTCCTGGGCGGTCTACGAGCCCAACCAGCCGTTCGATGCCCTGCGGTCGGCCGTCGATGTCTCCACGACGGCCACCCGCACGGGGTCGGGCTACCGCATCGACGGCATCAAGGACCGGGTCGAGGCCGGGGACCGCAGTGGCACGCTGTTGGTGCTTGCGGTGTGTGACGGGCAGATCCGGCAGTTCGTGGTACCCACCGATGCTGCCGGAGTCACCGTCACCACCCAGAGCTCGGTCGATCTGGTCAAGCGTTATGCCAGAGTGCAATTCGACGGCGTCGAGGTCGGCGAATCCGCCGCCGTCGGCACCGCCGAGCAGACACCGGCCATCCTCGAACGCCAGCGCCAGGTGGCCCTGCTGCTGCAGTGCGCCGAGATCGTCGGAATCCTCGATGCCGTGCTCACGATGACCAACCAGTGGCTCATAGACCGACACAGCTTCGGCCGGCCGCTGGCCTCCTACCAGGCCCTCAAGCATCGTGCCGCCGATATGAAAATGTGGTTCGAAGCTGCTCGGGCCACCACAGCGGGGGCCGTGGCGGCGGTGGCCGGCCGCTCCCCCGAGGCGCCGAAGCTGGTGAGCGTGGCGAAAGCCTATGTGGCCGAACGTGCCCCCGTGATGCTGCAGGACTGTGTGCAGTTGCACGGCGGCATCGGGGTGACGTGGGAACACGATCTGCATCTGTATCTGCGGCGGGTTGCCCTGTACCGGGCGATGTACGGCTCGCCCGAGGACCACCATCGCGCCGTGTACGCGCTGAGCCGCAAGAACCGTGCAGCCGAGGAAGTTGGGGTATGACCGACACCGTGAGCACCACCGCCACAACAGAGTCTGTCGAGGAGTTCGCGCTGCGCGCCCGGACGTGGCTGGCCGAGAACATGCCCTCCATCGATCCGGAAAACCCGCCGTTCGCCGTGCGGGCCGAGTCCGAGTCTTGGGAGCGCGCAAAGGAACTGCAGAAGCGTCTGTACGCGGGCGGGTTCGCCGGCATCTGCTTCCCGCGCGAGTACGGCGGCCTGGGCCTGGATTACGCCTACCAGCAAGCGTTCAACGACGAGTGCGTGAACTACGAGATGCCGTTGATCCTCAACACCCCGTCGTTCACCATCTGCGCCGCGACGATTCTCGATATGGGTAGCGTTGAGCAGAAGCGCGAACGCATCTCGGCGGCCATCCGCGGTGACGAGGTGCTCTGCCAGCTGTTGTCCGAGCCCAGCGGCGGCTCGGATCTGGCCGGTGTCATCACCCGCGCCGAGCTCCGCGGCGATACGTGGATCATCAACGGCGCCAAGACCTGGAGCACCAGTGCATTTGCCGCCGACTACGGGCTGATGCTGGCCCGTACCGATTGGACCGTACCCAAACACGAGGGTCTGACCATGTTCCTGGTGCCGCTGAACGCGCCGGGCATCACGATGCGCCGTATCACCGAGGTGAACGGCAACGAGGAGTTCTGCGAGGAGTTCTTCGACAACCTGGAACTGCCCGCGGACGCCGTGGTGGGCGAGGTCAACGATGGCTGGACCGTCGCCTCGCGTCAGCTGCATCACGAACGGCGGGCGGTCGGTGGCGGATCCGAGTTCGCCAGCGGGACCGGGGCCGAGAACGCGAACGAGATGCCGCCAGACCACGTCGGGCTGGCCGAGGCCACCGGCCAGGGCGACGACGCCCGGGTGCAGGATCTGGCCGGCCGGGCTCTGGTGCGCCGCATCGTCAAGAAACAGCTCATCGACCACGTCGGCAAGGCGATCGGAAACGGTTCGCTGCCACCGAATGCGGGCACATTGATCCGGCTGTTCCACGCCGAGACCACCGAACTGGAAGTGGACACTGCGTTGGCCATCGCCGGCACGGCCGGCGTCGTCGACGAGGGCTCGGGCGACGTCCCGAGTCTGCTCGACATCGGCGTGCGCTACCTGTCCCGGCAGACCGGGTCGTTGGGCGGCGGCAGCTCCGAGATGGCACGTAACGTCATCGGCGAGCGGATCCTGGGCTTCCCGCGCGAGCACGCCGCCGACCGGGGCGTACCGTTCAATCAGGTCAAGCGCAACAAGAGCTGACCTCTCTGGGCTAGCAACGTCAGAACAGCGTCGGCTGCGCGACCGCCGGCTCCGGAACAGTCGCCGAAGCCGGCACCGGCATCGTGCGCGCCAAACCGTGGCGGGCAACCAGCGGCGCCACGCGCCGGCGCAGCGTGTCGCGATAGTCCTGCGGCAGATAGGCGCCGCGGCGGTACAACCGCTGGTAATCGTTGAGCAGTTCGGGATGTTCGCGCTGCAGCCACGACATGAACCAGCCGCGCGTCGTGCCCCGCAGATGCAGACCGAACACCGTCACACTGTTGGCCCCGGCCACGGCGATCCGGCCGAGTAAATCGTCGAGGTGCTCGACCGAATCGGTGAGATACGGCAGCACCGGCGCGACCATCACATGGCACGAGAGCCCGGCGTCGCGAATCGCCGCGATGAGGCCCAGCCGCGCTTCGGGTGAGGGAGTGCCGGGTTCGACCGCGCGGTGCAACTCGGGATCGCCGACCGCCAACGACACCGCGACGCTCACGTCGACGCGGTGCGACGCCTCGGTGATCTGCGGCAGGTCCCGTCGCAGCAACGTGCCCTTGGTGAGGATGGAAAAGGGTGTCCCCGAATCAGACAGCGCCGCAATGATTCCCGGCATCAGGGCGTACCTGCCTTCGGCGCGCTGATAGGGATCGGTGTTGGTGCCGAGCGCGACCGTCTCGCGCGTCCAGGAGCGGCGTCGCAACTCGCGGGCCAGCACCTCGGCGACGTTGGTCTTGACCACCACCTGGGTGTCGAAGTCCGTGCCGCTGTCGAACTCGAGGTACTCGTGGGTGGGCCGGGCGAAGCAGTAACGGCAGGCATGGCTGCAGCCGCGATACCCGTTGACGGTGTACCGGAACGGCAGCATCGATGCCGCAGGCACTTTGTTCAGCGCCGACTTACACAGCACCTCGTGAAAAGTGATGCCTTCGAATTGGGGGGTACGCACGCTGCGGACGAAACCGAGCCGCTGCAGACCGGGCAGCGCCCCGTCGTCGACGCGCACCGCCTGGCCATCCCACCGCATACGGTCATCGAACAACTGTTCGATGTCTATGTCAAGCAATTCCCCGAGTGTCGCTGCCGACCGGGACTGGGTGCGCCGATGCCGCGGTTTCGGGTACGGCATCGGCGCGCGCCGAGGGCGCTTGCCCAGTCAATTGCACTTCGGACCGGAAGCGGAACCGCTCCGTCGTGCACATGACCATCGAACAACAGTTCGAGCGCGCGGTCAAGGCAGTTCCCAGTTCGTGGGAACCGCAGCCCAGATTGGTCAGATCACCACTGGCCGAGCTGGCAGCGCGGGCTGTAGGGATGGTCGTTCTGGACGGCGATCTGGCCGTCGACGGCGATCTCGCAGTGCGCGTTGGGTTGGGCCCGGCCGCCGTGGGTGGTGCTCGCGACCGTGAAGATCGCCCACTGCGGGTCGGCGAGGGTCGTCTCGAACACCCACGGCGCATCAGGGCCGACGTTCACCGTCGCCTTCTGCAGGTACTTGTACGCGTCAGCGTTGTAGGCGTCCTTGCTCGGCGGCTGCGCCGTCAGGTAGTAGAGGTCAAATTCGTAAGGTGCGCCGGAGGTCAGCGTGTACGTGACCTTGTGGCCCTGGGCATCCGGTTCCGCGTACGACGTTGCGTTCGAGACCGCCATACCCGCAGCTGCCAGAACCAGCGCCGCACCGACCGTGGTTGTCGCTTTTCGCATATTCGTCATACTCGTCATATCCGTGCACGCTACCGCCTTGTTACAGATGTGGCACCGCGCACGCGAGGAGCAAATAGGCCGGCGCCGGTGGCCGGCATCTACCTGCCGACAACGTCGGAAATCTGTTCACGCTGGGAACACGGCCGTCATCGGCAGGTAACAAGCCGCTCTTAATTTTTCCGGCATGACACAGGACCTCGGCAGCAAGCCGGCGGATGAAACCGTCGAGGACCGCCTCGACACCATGAACGCCACCAGGGAAACCCTGGAGGACTACACCTTGCGGTTCGCGCCGCGCAGCTACCGGAAATGGTCGACCCGCGTGGTGGGGATCTCGGCCCTCGGCGGCATCGCCTACCTGGCCGACTTCGCGATCGGCGCCAACATCGGCATCTCCTACGGCACCACCAACGCGCTGTGGGGCATTTTGATTTTCGCGGTCGTCGTTGTCTTCACCGGATTCCCGGTCGCCTACTACTCCGCGCGCTACAACATCGACCTCGATCTCGTCACGCGCGGTAGCGGATTCGGTTACTACGGCTCCGTCGTCACCAACGTCATCTTCGCGACGTTCACCTTCATCTTCTTCGCCCTCGAAGGCTCGATCATGGCCCAGGGCCTCGAGTTGGGCCTGCACATCCCGCTGCCGCTGGGCTATGCGGTCTCCACCCTGGTCATCTTTCCGCTCGTCATCTACGGCATGAAAGCGCTTTCCACACTCCAGGTCTGGACGACGCCGCTGTGGTTGGTCCTGATGGTCGCGCCCTTCGTCTATCTCGTGGTGAGCCATCCGGAATCGGTCGGCCAGTTCTTCGCCTATCAGGGCGAAAACGGGGTCAAGGGCTTCGATCTCGGCTCCACCCTGCTGGCCGCGGGTGTGTGTCTGTCGCTCATCGCCCAGATCGCCGAACAGAATGACTACCTACGTTTCATGCCGCCGCTCACGCCGGAGAACAAGCGCAGCTGGTGGACCTGGATGATCCTGGCCGGACCGGGATGGGTGTTCTTCGGTGCCGTCAAACAGATCGTCGGACTCTTCCTCGCGGTCTACCTCATCGCCAACGTCGCAGACAGTGCCGGAATCGCCAACCAGCCCGTACACCAGTTCCTGGAGATCTACGAGAACTTCCTGCCCGGATGGCTGGCGATGACACTCGCCGTCGTCCTCGTGGTGATCAGCCAGATCAAGATCAACGTCACGAACGCGTACTCGGGTTCACTGGCGTGGACGAATGCGTTCACCCGCGTCACCAAGCACTATCCCGGACGTCTGGTGTTCCTCGGACTGAACCTGTTGATCGCGCTGATCCTGATGGAAGCCAACATGTTCGACTTCCTCAACACCATCCTGGGCTTCTATGCCAACTGCGGCATGGCGTGGGTGGTCGTGGTCGCCAGCGACATCGTGTTCAACAAGTACCTGCTCAAGCTGTCACCGAAGGAGCCCGAGTTCCGCCGCGGCATGCTGTACGCGTTCAACCCCGTCGGTTTCGGTTCGATGCTGGTTGCCGCCGGGCTGTCGGTGCTCGCGTTCTTCGGCGGACTCGGCGAGGCCATCCGGCCGTACTCGCCGCTCGTGGCGATCGGCCTGGCACTGGTGTTGCCGCCGATCATCGCCGTCGCCACCAAGGGCAGGTACTACCTGCGCCGCACCGACGACGGCATCGACCTGCCGATGTTCGACGAATTCGGCAACCCATCCGGCGCGCATCTCAAATGCCATGTCTGCCACCACGATTACGAACGCCCGGACATGCTCAAGTGTGAGACGCACGATGCCTTCGTGTGCTCACTGTGCGTGAGCACCGACAAGGTCGCCGACCACGTGCTGCCCGCCGGGGGGAGTTAGCGGGCGAGGCGGGAGAGCACCTCGGCCACAACGGAATCGGCGGCGACATCGACCTGGTCCCCGGTCGCGAGATCCTTGAGGCCGATGGTGCCCGCGTCGATGTCGCGGTCGCCGGCCACCAGCGCGTACTTCGCGCCGGAGCGGTCGGCGGCCTTCATCGCGCCCTTGAGCCCACGATCACCGTAAGCCAGGTCCACCCGCACCCCGTCGGCCCGCAACCGCGCGGCCAGTTTCGCCAGCTCGAGCTTGGCGGCGTCGCCAAGGGGCACACCGAACACCTCGACCCCGCCCGCCCCGGCCACCGTCTTGCCCTCGGCCTGCAACGCCAGCAGCGTGCGGTCCACCCCGAGCCCGAAGCCGATCCCCGAAACGTCCTGCCCGCCGAGCTGGGCCATCAACCCGTCATAGCGCCCACCGCCGCCGATTCCGGACTGCGCGCCAAGGCCGTCGTGCACGAACTCGAACGTGGTCTTGGTGTAGTAGTCGAGCCCGCGCACCATCCGCGGGTTGATCACATACGGCACCCCGAGCGCATCCAGGTGTGCCAGCACCACCTCGAAGTGGGCCTTGGCGCTGTCGGACAGGTGGTCGAGCATCAGGGGCGCGTCCGCCGTCATCTCCCGCACGTGCGGGCGCTTGTCGTCGAGCACGCGCAGCGGATTGATCTCGGCGCGGCGCCGGGTGTCCTCGTCCAGATCGAGCTTGAACAGGAACTCCTGCAACAGCTCCCGATAGGCGGGGCGGCAGGTGTCGTCACCCAGCGAGGTGATCTCGAGCCGGAAGCCGTCTAGCCCCAACGACCGGAAACCCGCGTCGGCCACCGCGATCACCTCGGCGTCCAGCGCGGGATCGTCGACGCCGATCGCCTCGACACCGACCTGCTGGAGCTGACGGTAGCGGCCGGCCTGCGGACGTTCGTAGCGGAAGAACGGCCCGGCGTAGCAGAGCTTGACCGGCAGCGCGCCGCGGTCCAGGCGGTGCTGGATCACGGCGCGGATGACGCCGGCGGTGCCCTCGGGCCGCAGCGTCACCGAGCGATCGCCGCGGTCGGCGAACGTGTACATCTCCTTGGACACCACATCGGTCGACTCCCCCACCCCGCGCGCAAAGAGCGCGGTGTCCTCGAAGATCGGCAACTCGATGTCGCCGTAGCCGGCGCGACGCGCCGACGCCAGCAGACCGTCGCGGACCGCGACGAATTGCGCCGACTCCGGCGGGAGGTAGTCGGGCACGCCCTTGGGCGCCTGGAATGCAGAAGTCACAGAGTCAAACCTTCGAGAAACGGGTTGGTACGGCGTTCGTGCCCGATCGTCGAGCTCGGGCCGTGTCCTGGTAATACCACGGTGTCGTCGTCGAGTACCAACAGCTTTGTCACGATCGAGGTGAGCAGGTCACGTCCGCTGCCACCGGGCAGGTCGGTGCGGCCCACAGAGGACCGGAACAGCGTATCGCCCGTGAACACGGTCTGGGCGGCCGACGCTTTCTCCGGGCCGTCGGAGACCCGGAACACCACCGAGCCGCGCGTGTGTCCGGGCGTGTGGTCGACGGTGACCGCGACGCCGCCGAAATCGAGGGTTACGCCGTCGCGGTCCAGTTCGATGAGCTGTTTGGGCTCGGAGAACAATGCGCCGAAGGCGAGCTGCGCCAGTCGGGGCCCGAACCCTTTGATCGGATCAGTCAGCATGAATCGGTCTTCGGGGTGGATGTAGGCGGGGCAGCCATAAGTATCGGCCACCTTCTGGGCCGACCAGATGTGATCGACATGACCATGCGTGAGCAGGACCGCAGCCGCGGTGAGTCGGTTCTCGTCCAGGATGCGGCGCAGCCGGTCCATGGCCCGCTGCCCCGGGTCGACGACGATTGCGTCGGATCCTGGCCGCTGCGCCAGGACGTAGCAGTTACACGCCAGCATCCCGGCCGGAAATCCGGTGATGAACACAGTGCCAGTTTCCCATGGCCGCGGGTCGAGAAGCCCACACCGCCGATCGCCTGGCAGACTCGTGACGACCCAACCGCACACGAGGAGGACTGCCGCGGTGCCGACCAACGAAGAACGTCGTGCGACGGCCAAACGCAAGCTGGAGCAACAGCTGGAGCGTCGCGCCGCCCAGGAACGCAAGCGACGCATCGTGACCATCGCGGGGTCCGTGGTGGCGGCCATCGTCGTGATCGGCGCCGTCGTGGCGACGTTCGTGTTCACCGGCAAGGATTCGGGCAGTACCACCGCCTCGGCGGACTCCACCACCGCGTCCTCGGGAGCCCCCGCCCAGCCTGCCGCCGACGGCCAGTTGCCGCCCTTCGTCGCACCCGCCGACCTCGGCGCCAACTGCCAGTACCCGCCGGCCGCCGCGGCCAGCAAGCAGGTGGAGCCGCCGCGCACCGGCAAGGTTCCCACCGATCCGGCCACGGTGAGCGTCAGCATGGTCACCACCCAGGGCAACATCGGCCTGCAACTGGACAACGCCAAGGCGCCGTGCACCGTGAACAGCTTCGCCAGCCTGGCCTCGCAGAACTACTTCAACGACACCCCGTGCCACCGCCTGACCACGGGTGGTCTGTCGGTGCTGCAGTGCGGTGACCCGACCGGGCAGGGCACCGGCGGCCCCGGCTACCAGTTCGCCAACGAGTACCCGACCAACCAGTACCAGCCGGACAACCCGGCGCTGCAGCAGCCGGTGACCTATCCGCGCGGCACACTGGCCATGGCCAACGCCGGTCCCAACACCAACGGAAGCCAGTTCTTCCTGGTGTACCAGGACTCGCAACTGCCCCCGAACTACACCGTGTTCGGCAAGATCGACGAGACCGGGCTGGCCACCCTCGACAAGATCGCCGCGGCCGGGGTGGCCGGCGGTGGACCGGACGGCAAGCCGGCGCTCGACGTTGAGCTGAAGTCCGTGGCCCTCGACTAGGTCCCCGAGCCGTTGACCGTCCTGCCCCCGTACGGCGGTTACCCACCGCCGGCCCGTACCAACGGCATGGCGGTCGCCGCACTGGTGTGCGCATGCGTGTTCGCACCATTGGGCATTGTCTTCGGACACATCTCGCTCTCACAGCTCAACCGCAGCGGTGAACAGGGCCGCGGTCTGGCGATCGCGGGCCTGATCATCGGCTACGTGATGACCGCGCTGTCGATCTTGCTGGTGGGGGTACTGGTGATGCTCGCCGTCTTCATCGCCCGCACCGCGGAAGGTGTCTCGACGCAAGACCGCCGCACCACTTCGGCCGCCTCGGACCTGCCGCCGTTTGCACCACCGCAGAACCTCGGTGCCAACTGCCAGTACCCGCCGACCACCGAACCGGCCACCACGCCGGTGAAACCGCCGCGGACCGGCGCGGTGCCGACCGACCCGGCCAACGTCGAAGCCGGAATCGTCTCCAACCGCGGCAGCATCGGCCTGACGCTGGCCAACGGCAAAGCGCCGTGCACGGTGAACAACTTCGCCAGCCTGGCCGCTCAGGGATTCTTCGACGGCACCCGGTGTCACCGGCTGACCACCGGAGATCTCGCGGCGCTGCACTGCGGTGACCCATCGGGCAACGGCACCGGCGGACCCGGTTACCGGTTCCCCAACGAGTACCCGACCAACCAGTACCGGCTCTCCGACCCCGCGTTGCGCCGGCCGGTGATCTATCCGCGCGGCACGGTGGCGATGGCGAACTCCGGGGCCGGCACCAACGGCAGCCAGTTCTTCCTGGTGTACCAGGATTCGTGGTTGCCACCGACGTACACCGTGTTCGGCACCGTCGACACGACCGGGCTGGCCACCCTCGACAAGATCGCCGCGGCCGGGGTGGCCGGCGGCGGCACGGACGGCCGACCCGCGATGGAGACCGAACTGCTGTCGGTGAGCGCGGACTGACGCCCGCGCCGATCAAGCGGCCGGTCAGGCCGCCGACGTGATGCGGTAGACGTCGTAGACGCCTTCGACGTTGCGCACCACGCTCAGTAGATGCCCGAGGTGTTTGGGGTCGCCCATCTCGAAGGTGAACCGGCTGATCGCCACGCGGTCGTTGGAGGTGGTCACCGAGGCCGAGAGGATGTTGACCTTCTCGTCGGCCAGCACCCGCGTCACGTCCGAGAGCAGACGGTGCCGGTCCAAGGCCTCGACCTGGATGGCGACCAGGAACACCGACGACGGTGAGGGGGCCCAGTTGACCTCGATGATGCGTTCGGACTGTTGTTGCAACGACGCCGCATTCGTGCAGTCCGTGCGGTGGACGCTGACCCCGCCACCGCGGGTCACGAAACCCATAATGGTGTCGCCCGGTACCGGCGTGCAGCACTTGGCCAGTTTGGTGAGGGTTCCCGGCGCACCGGGCACCGCGACACCGGTGTCGTCCGTGTTGCGTTGCCGCATCGGCATGGTCGCCGGGGTGGACCGTTCGGCGAGTTCATCCTCGGCCGCATCGTCGCCACCGAACTGGGCGAGCAGACGCTGCACGACGTGGCGCGCCGAGACATGCCCCTCGCCGACGGCCGTGTAGAGCGCCGAGACGTCGGTGTAGCGCAGCTCGCGGGCCAGCGCCGCCACCGAATCGGCATTGATCAAGCGCTGCAACGGAAGTCCGCCCCGGCGAACTTCGCGGGCGATGGCGTCCTTGCCGGATTCCAGCGCCTCCTCACGGCGCTCCTTGGCAAACCACTGCCGGATCTTGGTTTTCGCCCGCGGCGACACCACGAACGTCTGCCAATCGCGCGATGGTCCGGCATTGGGCGCCTTCGAGGTGAAAACCTCGACCACCTCACCGTTTTCGAGTTTGCGCTCCAGGGCCACCAACCGCCCGTTGACCCGCGCCCCGATACACCGGTGCCCGACCTCGGTGTGCACGGCGTAAGCGAAGTCGACCGGCGTGGACCCGGTCGGCAGGTTGATCACGTCACCCTTGGGGGTGAACACGAAGATCTCTTTGACCGCGAGGTCGTACCGCAGCGACTCCAGGAATTCCCCGGGGTCCGCGGCCTCCCGCTGCCAGTCGAGCAGTTGCCGCATCCACGCCATGTCGTCGATCTCGGCGGCGGTGTGACTGTGCGGAACCCCGTTGCGGCCCTTGGCTTCCTTGTAGCGCCAGTGCGCGGCGATGCCGTACTCGGCGGTGCGGTGCATGTCGCGGGTGCGGATCTGCACCTCCAGCGGCTTGCCCTCCGGACCGACCACCGTGGTGTGCAGCGATTGGTAGACGCCATACCGAGGCTGGGCGATGTAGTCCTTGAACCGGCCCGCCATCGGCTGCCACAGCGAGTGCACGACACCGACGGCCGCATAGCAGTCCCGGATCTCGTCACACAGGATCCGCACGCCGACCAGATCGTGGATGTCGTCGAAGTCGCGGCCCTTGACGATCATCTTCTGGTAGATCGACCAGTAGTGCTTGGGCCTGCCCTCGACGACCGCGTTGATCTTCATCGCGCTCAGCGCCACGCCGATCTCGGCGCGCACCTTGGCCAGGTAGGTGTCACGCGACGGTGCCCGGTCGGCCACCAACCGCACGATCTCCTCGTACTTCTTGGGATGCAGGATCGCAAACGAGAGGTCCTCGAGCTCCCACTTGACCGTGGCCATACCGAGCCGATGTGCCAGCGGCGCAATGACTTCCAGAGTCTCGCGGGCCTTGCGGGCCTGCTTCTCCGGCGGCAGGAACCGCATGGTGCGCATGTTGTGCAGCCGGTCGGCGACCTTGATCACCAGCACCCGGGGATCGCGGGCCATGGCGATGATCATCTTGCGGATCGTCTCGCCCTCGGCCGCCGAGCCGAGCACCACCTTGTCCAGCTTGGTCACGCCGTCGACGAGATGGCCCACCTCGGCGCCGAACTCGGCGGTCAGCGCCTCCAGGGTGTACCCGGTGTCCTCCACCGTGTCGTGCAAAAGAGCCGCGACGAGCGTGGTGGTGTCCATGCCGAGCTCGGCCAGGATGTTGGCCACCGCCAGCGGATGGGTGATGTAGGGATCGCCGGACTTGCGCAGTTGGTCGGAGTGGCGCTGCTCGGCAACGTCGTAGGCGCGCTGCAGCAACTGCAGATCGGCCTTGGGGTAGATCTCACGATGGACCGCGACGAGCGGCTCGAGGACCGGGTTGACCGCACTGCGCTGCGCGGTCATGCGGCGGGCCAGGCGCGCACGCACCCGACGCGAGGCGCTGGTCTTGGCGGCCTCCGGCGACGCCGTCGCCGGCGAAGTGGACACCGGCAGAGTGGGAGGCGACTGCACCGCCTGGCCCGTACCCGCGTCCGTACCCGTATCGCCGGCCATCGTCACCTCCCGCAAGCATTCAAAATTCGAGGATATCCCTCACACCGTGTGCAGACTGCTGACCCGCAGCGGCGCCACGGCAGCCCGGCCGTTCAGAGCCGTGAGCTCCAACACTACGGCCGCGCCCAGAACGTTGGCCCCGCCGTCGGACAACAGCCGCGTCGCCGCGGCCAGCGTCCCGCCGGTGGCCAGGACGTCGTCGACGATCACAACGTTGCGTCCGGTGATGTCAATTCCGTCGGCCGGGATCTCCAGGGTCGCTGTGCCGTATTCCAGCTGATAGGTCGCACTGTGCACCGGCGGCGGCAGCTTGCCGCCCTTGCGCACGGCCAGCACCCCGGTGCCGAGCCTGGTTGCCACGGCTGCGCCCAACAGAAAACCCCGAGCATCCAAACCGGCCACCAGATCGGCTTCGGCGGCCGTCGCGGCCAACGCGTCGGTGACCGCGGCCAGGCCCTTGGCATCGGCCAGCAGGGGGGTCAGATCCTTGAACTGGACGCCGGGTTCGGGGAAGTCGGGAACTTCGCGGATCAGGGTCTCGATCAGCCGCGAGACGTCGCCGGACGTGCTCATGTCGACAGTTTCCAGCGGTCCATGTTCCAGCCTGCGCCCCATCTGGTCGGATTGTTGCTCACGGCGTACATCTTGTTCGACGTCAGCACGGTGCGCTGCTGGCGGTACAGCGGCAGGGTCGGCATGTCGCCCCACAGGATCGGCGCACCCTCTCCCACCAACCGGGCCAGTTCCTTCGGATCGGTTGTGACGGCCTGCGCGTCGATGATGCCGTCGATCCGCTCGTTGACGTAGTTCGGCAGGTTGTTGCCGTTGCCGGAGTGGAAGGCGTAGGCGTCGATCGCCGAGGAGCCCGACGATCCACTGCCCGCGGCGCCGCCGGTGCCGGCCAGCAACGCGTCGAATTCGTTGTTGCGCAACGCCACCGGACCGGCCGTGGCCGACGCGGCGTCCTCGACCTTGATACCCGCCGCGGCGCACGATTTCGCGATGGCACCGACCGTGGCCGCCAGCCTGGCGTTGGGTGTCTGGTAGCCGATGCGCACGGTCAGCGGCTTGTTGTTGAGCGCGGCACGGGCCGCACCGGGATTGGCCACGGCGAATTGTCCGGCTTCTCCGGCGTTTTCGGCCGCGCTGAACGCGTCGTCGGCAACCGGGCTGAGCCGCGAGTTGACGATCGGGGCCCCGGCGTTGCGGGCGATCACGTCACGGGGCGTGCACAGTGCCACAGCCCGGCGCGCGGGCGGCGCGGCCAACGGACCGGCCGGCGCGAAGATCAACTGCTCGACCCCGGCCGAGGGGCTTTCCATGCTGACGTAGTCGTCGGGCAGGTTGAGCACGCCCGACGATCCGGACTCGATGTCGACGACGTCGTAGGCGCCTTCGTTGACCCGCTCCTGGATGTCGGCTCCGCGCGGCCACACCTCGATCCGGTTGGTAATCGGCGGGGTCCCCCACCATTTGTCGTTGGCCACCAGAACCACCGCACCGTCCTCGGACACCGAGTCGATCCGGTAGGGCCCCGAGGACGGGAACCGTTTGAGATCCAGGTCGGGCTTGAGGTCCCAGACGGTGTTCCACGCCTCGGCAATCTTGGCGATGGTGGGCTGGTCACCGGTCTGCAGTGCAGTCGTCACTCCCCCGTCGCCGAGCCCCAGTTCGTCGGCGATGACGTGAGCGGGCATCAGGGAGGTCGCCGCGAACAGGTGCCCGTAGTCGAGGAAGCCGCGGTCCTGGGCGAACGACACCCTGGCCCGTTTCTGGCCGGGCGCACACTCCACCGAACCGATGTCGCGGTAACCCGCCCGGCTGGCGGCGTCGAACCCCGGGAACCGGCCCGATTGCGCGCCCCAGGCGAGCACCATGTCGTCACACGTGATCGGCTTGCCGTCGGAATAGACCGCCTTGTCGCTGATCACGTAGTCCAGCACCAGCGGAGCCCGGCCCACGACCGACACCGAACCGAAGTCGTTGTCGGCGACCACCTGACCCTCTGGGCCGTGATAGGCGAAACCGGTCAGCGCACGGGCGAACGCCTGGGGGCCGGCCGAGGCGGCCCCAGCCACGGTGTTGGTGTTGTAGGTGGTCAGTGTGCCGTCGACGGCATAGTCGATCTCGTCAGCCGAACTGCCCGAGCATGCCGCCAGCCCCGAACCGACGACAAGGGCCAGCGTCGCCGCCGCCACCGTCCGGGCCCGGGCCCGCCACTGCACCATCGGGTTTACCGCCGGGTGTTCCGCTTGCCCGACGGACGACCGGTCCGCGAGGCCGGACGCGCGCCGGGTGCCGGCTTGTCCGGCGCGGGTTCAGCCACCACCGCGGCCGACACCGTCTCGGTCTCGCTGGGTTCCACGTCGACGACGTCCTTGCCGCCGGTCGACGCCTTGGCGCCCTTCTCGCGACGGTTGAGCACCTTCTGGGTGTGCTTGCGCACCAGTTCGGTCCGCTCGCGCAGCGTCACCAGTAGCGGCGTGGCGAAGTAGATCGACGAGTACGTACCGACGATGACGCCGACCAGCTGAACCAACGCCAGATCCATGAGCGTGCCGACGCCAAGCAGCCACACGGCGACCACCATCAGCGCGATGATCGGCAACACCGAGATGAGGCTTGTGTTGATCGAGCGCATGAAGGTCTGGTTCACCGCGAGGTTGGCCTGCTCGGCAAAGGTCCGCCGGGTCGTGTGCTCGAAGCCGTGGGTGTTCTCCTCGACCTTGTCGAACACGATCACGGTGTCGTACAGCGAGAAGCCCAGGATCGTCAGCAGACCGATCACGGTGGCCGGGGTGACCTCGAAGCCGACCAGCGAGTAGACCCCGGCCGTCACGATCAGGTCGAACACCAGGGTGGCCATCGCCGCGATCGCCATGTAGCGCTCATAGCGCCAGGCGATGTAGATGGAAGCCAGCACCAGGAAGATCACCAGGGCGATCAAGGCCTTCTGGGTGATCTGGCCGCCCCAGGTCTCCGACACCGCGGAGTCGCTGATCACCTGCTTGCTCGGCTGGCCGTCGGTGCCCTTGGGCTGGAACGCGTCGAACAGCGCGGTGCGCAACTTCTCGGTCTCGTCGTTGGTCAACGTTTCCGAGCGGATCTGCACGGTCGCCGAGGCGCCGCTGCCGACGAGGACGACGGATTCAGGTGCCCGGTTAAGGGTCTTGTTGAAGACGTCTTCGACCTGTTGGACCGTCACGGTTCCGGCAGAACCGGCCGATGGCATCGAGACCTTGGTCCCGCCTTCGAAATCGATGCCGAAGGTGAACCCGCGCAGCACCATGCTGGCGATCGCGATCGCCACGATGACGCCGCTGACCAGGTACCACAGCTTGCGGCGACCGATGACCTCGAAGGCTCCGGTACCCGTATAGAGCCGGACGAAGAACCCGTGTTTGGGCAGCGCAGCCGACGTTGATTCGAGGCTGGGCGCCTCCACTGCGGTGTCCGTGACGTCCTCGGCGGTGGTGTCCTCGGAGGTCTTGTTCTCCGAGGTCTTGTTCTCTGTAGCCATGTGCTATCCCCGTCCCGCAGTCGCATGCGAAGCCGCCCGGCGTTCCCGCGCGATCTGTTGGACCGCACCGAGACCGTTGAGGGCAGGTTTGGCCATCGTCGGGGACTTGGACGCCAGGTAGACCAGCGGCCAGGTCACCAGGAACACCACCACGACATCGAGGATGGTGGTCAGCCCCAAGGTGAATGCGAAGCCCTTGACCTGACCGATGGCCAGTGCGTAGAGCACCGCGGCGGCCAGGAACGTCACGGCGTTGCCGGACACGATCGTCTTGCGGGCCCGCGCCCAACCTCGGGGTACCGCCGATCGGAAGGATCGGCCCTCACGGATCTCGTCCTTGATGCGTTCGAAGAACACCACGAACGAGTCTGCAGTGGTACCGATACCGATGATCAGACCGGCGATGCCGGCCAGGTCCAGCGTGTAGCCGATATACCTGCCGAGCAACACCAGGATGGCGAAGACCATGGCGCCGGCGGCGACCAGCGACAGCGCCACCAGCAGGCCCAGCACGCGGTAGTACAGCAGCGAGTACAGCAGCACCGCGGCCAGACCGACGGCGCCGGCGATCAGGCCGGCCCGAAGCGAGGACAGACCGAGAGTGGCCGAAACCGTCTCGGCCTCTGAGGATTCGAACGACAGCGGCAGCGAGCCGTACTTGAGCACGTTCGCCAGTTCCTTGGCGGTGTCCGAATTGAACTGACCGGTGATCTGGGTGTTCCCGCCCGGGATGGGCTCGCGGATCTCCGGCGCGCTGACCACCTGCGAGTCGAGCGTGAACGCAGTCTGCGTACCCACGTTCGCCGCGGTGAAGTCCGACCAGATCTTGGCTCCGCCGCTCTTGAAGGTGACGTCGACGACGTACTGGCCCTGCTGCTGGTTCAGGCCGGAGGTGGCGTCGGCGATCTCCTCACCGCTCATGATCGAGGGGCTCAGCAGATAGACCGTCTGCCCGTCCGTGGAGCACGTCACGAGCGGCAACTTCGGATCGTCGTTGCCGGCCAGCACGTCGTCCTTGTCGCAGTTCTGGGCTCGCTCCATGATCGCCTGAATTTGCATCATGGGGTTGGTGCTCTGGCGAATCGTCTTCGCAAGCGTGATCAACGCAGCCCGGGTCTGGGCTTCGTCAGGCTGGGCCGGGGGCGCCGGAGCCGGGGCGGGCTCACCGGGCGCCGGGGCAGGGGCCGGCTCGGTCGGCGTCGGCGCCGGATCCTGCGGGTAGGGCCGCGGCTGCGGCGCGGGAGCCGGCTCGCCTGCCGGCGGAGCGGCGGGCGCTTCGGCCGGCGGTACCACGGGCGCTTCGGCCGGGGCACCGGGAAGCCCAGGCGCAGCGCCCGGCGCACCAGGTGCCGCCGGCGCACCGGATCCCGGCGCGCCGCCTTCCCCGGCGAGCTGCTTGAGCTGCTGGACGGGTATCGCGCGCGCGACGGGCCGGATGTACAGCCGCGCGGTCTGCCCGAGGTTGCGTGCCTCGTTGCCGTCGTTACCGGGAACGGTGATCACCAGGTTGTCGCCGTCGATGACGACTTCCGAGCCCGACACGCCGAGACCGTCGACGCGGGCACTGATGATCTGTTGAGCCTGGTTGAGGGCCTCTCTGGTGGGCGTTGAGCCGTCCGGGGTGCGCGCGGTAAGCGTCACCCGGGTACCGCCCTGCAGATCGATGCCCAGTTTGGGCTTGGCCTGCTTGTCGCCGGTGAGGAACACCAGCAGATAAACGCCGATCAGAAGGACCAGGAAAAGCGTCAGGTAGCGGGCAGGATGCACCGGCGCCGAAGACGATGCCACGTTGCTAGGGTCTCCTCGAGATCAGTTCGTCAGCACCGCAAAGGGTACGTGCTTGGCCTGGGTGCTCAGCTGTCAGTCTTTCTTGAGACCGTCGGTGTCGGTGACACCGTTGCTCTCGGTCAATTCGGTCGCGCCCGACTCGCCGTCATCCTCGGTGTCGTCCTCGATGCGGTCGCGCACCGCGAGCTTCATCCAGGTGGTGATGACGCCGGGGGCGATCTCCAGTTCGATGTTGTCGTCGGTGATCCCGGTGATCGTGCCCTGCAGGCCCGAGGTGGTGTGGATGCGATCGCCGATTTGCAGCGAATTGTGCAGGTCGATGGTTGCCTGCATGGCCTTACGCTGACGACGCGACGCAAAGAACATAAAAGCGCCCATGACGATCAGCAGGGGCAGGAAAATGACGAGATCCATGTCAACAATGTCTTTCGTGTCGGGTCAGAAGTCAGGGCGACCGAGGCCACGATACCGCCGCCCACCCGGGCCACCCCATTCGCCGCCGATCAGGGGCGCTGACGACTAGGCTCGACACACACTCGTTCCGGCACCGCCGATGGAGTATCAGGAGGCCGTGTTGAGCCATCCCGAGCAGAGCCGTCACCTCGCCACAGCGATTCCCGGCCCGAAATCCCAGGCCCTGATCGATCGCAAAGTGACCGCGGTGGCCCGCGGTGTCGGCAACACCATGCCCGTCTATGCCGCCCGGGCCGGCGGCGGCATCGTCGAGGACGTCGACGGCAACCGACTCATCGACCTGGGCTCCGGCATCGCCGTCACCACGGTCGGCAATTCCTCGCCGCGGGTGGTCGAGGCGGTCGCCGCACAGGCCGCCGAGTTCACCCACACCTGTTTCATGGTGACGCCCTACGAGGAGTATGTGGCGGTCTGTGAACACCTCAACCGGCTGACCCCGGTCCGGGGTGAGAAGCGGTCGGCATTGTTCAACTCGGGGTCCGAGGCGGTAGAGAACGCCGTCAAGATCGCCCGCTCCCACACCCACCGATCGGCGGTCGTCGCGTTCGACCACGCCTATCACGGACGCACGAACCTCACGATGGCGCTGACCGCCAAAGCCATGCCCTACAAACACGGGTTCGGCCCCTTCGCACCCGACATCTACCGGGCGCCGTTGTCCTATCCGTTCCGCGACGCCGAGTTCGGCAAGGAACTGGCCACCGACGGCGCGCTGGCTGCCAAGCGGGCCATCGACGTGATGGAAAAACAGATCGGCGCGGACAATCTGGCGGCCGTCATCATCGAGCCCATCCAGGGCGAAGGTGGATTCATCGTCCCGGCCGAGGGCTTCCTGCCCGCCCTGCTGGGCTGGTGCCGCGACAACGGCGTGGTGTTCATCGCCGACGAAGTGCAGACCGGATTCGCCCGCACCGGCGCGATGTTCGCCTGCGAACACGAGGGCATCGACCCCGACCTGATCGTCACCGCGAAGGGCATCGCCGACGGTCTGCCGCTGTCCGCGGTGACCGGTCGCGCCGAGATCATGGACGCCCCTCATGTGTCAGGCCTCGGCGGCACCTACGGCGGCAATCCGATCGCGTGCGCTGCGGCACTGGCCACCATCGCAACCATCGAGGCCGACGGCCTCATCTCCCGTGCCCGGGAGATCGAAACGCTGATGAAGGACCGCCTCAGCCGATTGCAAGCCGAGGACGACCGGATCGGCGACGTACGCGGCCGTGGCGCGATGATCGCCGTCGAACTCGTCGAACCCGGCACCATCACCCCCGACCCGGAGCTGACCAAAGCGCTGTGCGCCGGCGCCCACCGGGCGGGGGTGATCGTGTTGTCCTGCGGCACGTACGGCAACGTGCTGCGCTTCCTACCGCCGTTGACGATCAGCGACGAGCTGCTCATCGAGGGGCTCGACGTGCTCGAGCTGATCCTGCGCGATCTCTGAGGACAGCTAGTGCGCGTGGGTGTGACGACGGCCGAACATCCCACCCCAGTGCCGACGCTCGCGCCCCGCGGGCATGACCTCGGTCGGCTGTGCGTCGGCCACCGCGACGGGTTCGGCCGTCGCCGTCGTCGTGGCAACGGGGCGACGCGCGTACTCGACGTCACGGACACTGCGCACGGACAACCGGCCGACCGCCATGGCCCCCAGCAACACGATGAGCGCACCCAGACCGGAGAAGTAGGCCAGTTCCAGCGACACGCGCTTGGCGTCAGTGACGGCGATCGGCATTCCGGCGTCGCCGATGCCCAACGGTCCTGCCAGCGCGCGGCCGATCACGAACCACGCTCCGCCCAGAACGGCCAGCCAGGCCCCGAGATGCGCCGTGGCCCGGTTACCCGACACCAGCAGGAGCAGGCCACCCAGCGCGGTCACCGCGCCCGGAAGCACTTCCAACCAGCCGCGCGCCGACGTCCACACCCACGGTTGGTCCGGGGTGAAGGCAAAGTCGAAGTACGGCCCGATGAAGGGGATCAACGCACCCCAGAGCCCCAGCAGAACCAGCAACAGGCCGCTGGCGGCGCCACGGCTGCGTCGCATCCTCAGGCGAGAGCCGCGGTTATCGAATTCGGTCATGATGCCTCCTTTGACACCCCTGCGGGTACCCCGAAGACAACAGACGTACGCATCCGCGGTCGCCTAGCTTCACATCGCTGACCCGCGGACCGGAACGGCCCGAACTCACAGCACATTGACAGCTGCAGAGCTGGTTTTCCGGAAATAAGTTTAGCTTCACTAACGTAGTAGTTCGATAGCGCAACGTCGCGCCGGTGCCTATTTCAGCTATCCGCAAAGAGGGAATTTTTGATGCCTTTTGATACCCACGACGAGCACTTGGCGAGCCGTATCGCCGGCCTGACCGCCGATGACCCGCAGTTTGCCGCCGCGATCCCCAGCGACGCCGTCACCGCCGCCGTCGACGCCCCGGGGCTGCGGTTGCCCGAGATCGTCAAGACCGTGCTACAGGGCTACGCCGAGCGGCCGGCACTCGGCGAGCGCGCACTCGACTTCGTCGTCGAGCCCGCCACCGGCCGCACCACGGCTCGCCTCCTCCCCCGATTCGACACCATCAGCTACGGCGAGCTCTGGGAGCGGGTCCGCTCGCTGGCGGCTGCCTTGCACGATTCCGGCGTGGCCGCCGGTGACCGCGTCGCCGTCCTCGGCTTCACCAGCGCCGACTACACGGTGATCGACACCGCGCTGGGTCAGCTCGGTGCCGTCTCGGTCCCCCTGCAGACCAGTTCTTCGCCCGAGGCGCTCGCCCCGATCGTTGCCGAGACCGAGCCCAAGGTGATCGCCGCGAGTGCCGACCACCTCGCCGACGCCGTCGAGCTGGCGTCGACCGCCCATGCTCCGGCCACAGTGGTTGTCTTCGACTACCACGCCGAGGTCGACGATCATCGCGACGCCCTGGCATCGGCCACCGACCGACTTCAGGCGGCAGGCACCGCCGTCGAGACCCTGACCGACCTGCTGAACCGGGGCCACGAGCTGCCTGCCGCGCCGACCCCGGAGGCCGACGACACCGACCCGCTGGCGTTGCTGATCTACACGTCCGGAAGCACCGGGGCGCCGAAAGGCGCGATGTACCTGCAGAGCGCGGTGGCGAAGTTCTGGCGACGGAACAGCAAGGCCTGGTTCGGGCCGAGCAGTTCGTCGATCAACCTCAGCTTCATGCCGATGAGCCACGTGATGGGCCGCGGCATCCTCTACGCGTCGCTGGCCGCCGGCGGCACCTGCTACTTCGCCGCGCGCAGCGATCTGTCCACGCTGCTGGAAGACCTCGCACTCACTCGTCCTACCGAGCTGAACTTCGTTCCGCGTGTGTGGGAGATGATCCACGGCGAGTTTCAGAGCCGGGTTGATCAGCGCCTGGCCGACGGCGATCAGGACCAGGCCGCGATCGAGGCCGAAGTGCTCGCCGAGGTTCGGCAGAACGTGCTCGGCGGCCGGTTCATCACCGCGATGACCGGATCGGCACCCATCTCTGCCGAGCTCAAAGCCTGGGTCGAAGAATTGCTCGGGATCCACCTGCTGGAGGGCTACGGCTCGACCGAGGCCGGGATGGCACTGTTCGACGGCGTGATCCAACGCCCGCCGGTGATCGACTACAAGCTGGTCGACGTTCCCGACCTGGGATACTTCAGCACCGATCAGCCCCACCCACGCGGCGAGCTGCTACTCAAGACCGAGAACCTGTTCCCCGGCTACTACAAGCGTCCCGAGGTCACCGCCTCGGTGTTCGACGAGGACGGCTTCTACCGGACCGGCGACGTCGTCGCCGAGATCGGCCCGGACCAGCTCCGCTACGTCGACCGCCGTAACAACGTGCTCAAGCTCGCCCAGGGCGAGTTCGTCACGTTGGCAAAGTTGGAAGCGGTCTTCGGCAACAGCCCTCTGGTGCAACAGATCTACGTCTACGGCAACAGCGCACAGCCGTATCTGCTGGCCGTCGTGGTGCCCACCGACGCAGATGTGTCGAAAAGGGCGATCGCCGAATCCCTGCAGGAGGTCGCCCGCGAGGCCGATCTGCAAAGTTACGAAATCCCTCGTGATTTCATCGTGGAGACAACGCCTTTCAGCCTGGAGAACGGATTGCTGACCGGCATCCGCAAGCTGGCCTGGCCAAAGTTGAAGGCGCACTACGGCGATCGACTCGAAGCGCTCTACGCCGACCTCGCCGAGACACAGGCCGGTGAACTGCGGGCGCTGCGTGCCTTGCGGGCCGGTGACGCCCCGGTTCTGGAGACCGTCAGCCGGGCCGCCGGCGCCCTGTTGGGCGCCGCATCGGCCGACCTGGCGCCCGACGCCCATTTCACCGATCTCGGTGGAGACTCGTTGTCCGCCTTGACCTTCGGCAACCTACTCCGGGAGATCTTCGACGTCGACGTGCCGGTGGGCGTGATCGTCAGCCCGGCCACCGATCTGGCCGGCATCGCCGACTACATCGCGACGCAGCTAAGCGGTTCGAAGCGGCCGACCTTCGCCTCGGTGCACGGACGGGACGCCACCGAGGTCCGCGCCGCCGATCTGACCCTGGACAAGTTCCTCGACGCCGGCACCCTGGCCGCCGCGCCGAACCTGCCCAAGGCTCCGGCCGAGGTGCGGACCGTGCTGCTGACCGGCGCCACCGGCTTTTTGGGCCGCTACCTGGCGCTGGAATGGCTGGAGCGCATGGACCTCGTCGACGGCAAGGTGATCGCCCTGGTGCGCGCCAAGTCCGACGAGGAGGCCCGGGCCCGGCTCGACGCCACCTTCCATAGCGGCGACGCGAAACTCCTTGCGCACTACCAGGATCTGGCCTACCACCTCGAAGTGATCGCCGGTGACAAGGGCGAGGAAAACCTCGGCCTGGATCAGCCGACCTGGCAGCGACTGGCCGACGAGGTCGACCTGATCGTCGACCCGGCGGCCCTGGTCAACCACGTGCTGCCCTACAGCGAGCTGTTCGGCCCCAACGCGCTGGGCACCGCCGAGCTGATCAAGATTGCGCTCACCACGAAGATCAAGCCGTACACCTACGTGTCGACCATCGGCGTGGGCGATCAGATCGAGCCCGGGAAGTTCGTCGAGAACGTCGATGTCCGCCAGATGAGCGCGGTCCGCCAGATCAACGACGGCTACGCCAACGGTTACGGCAACAGCAAGTGGGCCGGTGAGGTGCTGCTACGCGAGGCCAACGATCTGTGTGGTCTGCCGGTGGCGGTGTTCCGCTGCGACATGATCCTGGCCGACACCACGTACTCGGGTCAGCTGAACCTGCCGGACATGTTCACTCGCATGATGTTCAGCCTCGTCGCCAGCGGTATCGCGCCGAAGTCGTTCTACGAACTCGATTCCGACGGCAACCGCCAGCGCTCGCATTACGACGGGCTTCCGGTGGAGTTCATCGCCGAGTCGGTCTCGACGCTCGGTGGGCAGTCCGTGGAGAGCTTCGAGACCTACCACGTGATGAACCCTTACGACGACGGCCTCGGCATGGACGAGTTCGTCGACTGGTTGATCGAGGCCGGCTACGCGATCGAGCGCATCGCCGACTACGGCCAGTGGATCCAGCGCTTCGAGAGCACCCTGCGCGCCCTGCCGGACAAGCAGCGCCAGGCTTCACTGCTGCCCTTGCTGCACAACTACCAACAACCCGAGCGGCCAATGCGGGGCGCCCTGGCCCCGACCGACCACTTCCGGGCCGCGGTGCAGGAAGCCAAGATCGGGCCGGACAAGGACATCCCCCATGTCAGCGCGGCGGTGATCGTCAAGTACATCACCGACCTGCAGCAGCTGGGCCTGCTCTAGCCGCCACGCCGCCCGCCTCATACCGGAGTGGGGCGGGCGGCGTCGGGCGTGACGCATCTCGCAACGTCTGAGCTGGCATCTCGAAATATAATTAGTTTTACTAACGTAGTAATGAGTAGGCGCGAACAACGTGCCGACCATAGTTATTTTGATTTGCTCAGGGGACCGATATGACCACCGAAACCCGCGAAGACCGGCTGCAACGCCGGATCACCACGTTGTATGACACCGACCCGCAGTTCACCGAGGCCCGTCCCAGCGACGCCGTCAACACCGCCGTCGCTCAACCCGACCTCCGGTTACCCGCCATCGTCAAAGGGGTACTCGCCGGCTACGCCGACCGCCCCGCACTGGGACAGCGCGCTGTCGAATACGTCACCGACGCCGCCGGCCGCACCTCGGCCCAGCTGCTCCCCCACTTCGACACCATCACCTACCGCCAGCTGGGCGACCGCATTCAGGCCGTGACCAACGCCTGGCACAACCACCCGGTCAAGCCCGGCGACCGCGTCGCCATCCTCGGCTTCACCAGCGTCGACTACACCACGATCGACACCGCGCTCATCGAACTCGGCGCCGTGTCGGTGCCGCTGCAGACCAGCGCTCCCGTCACCACCCTGCGACCCATCGTCGCCGAGACCGAGCCCACCGTGATCGCGGCGAGCATCGACTTCCTCGACGACGCAGTCGAATTGGTGAAGTCCGGACCCGCTCCCCGTCGCCTGGTGGTGTTCGACTACCGCCCGCAAGTTGATGCTCAGCGTGAGGCCTTGGACGCCGCCAAGACGGCGCTGGCCGATACCGGCGTCATCGTCGAACCGCTGGCCGACGTGCTGGACCGCGGACGCTCACTGGCCGACGCGCCGCTGTACACCCCGGGTCAGCCCGACCCGCTGGCCATGCTGATCTACACCTCCGGAAGCACCGGCACCCCCAAGGGCGCGATGTACCCGGAGAGCAAGGTCGCCAACATGTGGCAGCTCGCGTCGAAGGCCACCTGGGATGAAAACCAGGCCGTCCTTCCCGCGATCACCCTGAACTTCATGCCGATGAGCCACGTCATGGGCCGCGGCATCCTGATCGGCACGCTCAGCTCGGGCGGCGCGGCATATTTCGCTGCGCGCAGCGACCTTTCAACGTTCCTCGAGGACCTCGCCCTGGTACGGCCCACACAGCTGAGCTTTGTGCCGCGCATCTGGGACATGCTGTTTCAGGAGTACCAGAGCCGTCTCGACCGTTCCGGTGGCAGTGAAGACGCGGTGCTCGCCGAGGTGCGCGAGGACCTGCTGGGCGGGCGGTTCGTCTCCGCGATGACCGGTTCCGCGCCAATCTCGGCCGAGATGAAGGCCTGGGTGGAGCGCCTCCTCGACATGCACCTGCTGGAGGGCTACGGCTCGACCGAAGCTGGTTCTGTCTTCGTCGACGGCCAGATCCAGCGTCCGCCGGTGATCGACTACAAGTTGGTCGACGTGCCGGACCTGGGCTACTTCCGCACCGACCGGCCGCACCCGCGCGGTGAGCTGCTGGTGAAGTCCGAGCAGATGTTCCCCGGGTACTACAAGCGCCCCGAAATCACCGCCGAGATGTTCGACGAAGACGGGTACTACCGCACCGGTGACATCGTGGCCGAGCTCGGTCCCGATCACGTCGAGTACCTCGACCGGCGCAACAACGTGCTCAAGCTCTCGCAGGGCGAGTTCGTCACCGTGTCCAAGCTGGAAGCGGTGTTCGGCGACAGCCCGCTGGTGCGGCAGATCTTCATCTACGGCAACAGCGCCCGCTCGTATCTGCTGGCCGTCGTGGTGCCGACCGATCCGACCGTGTCGAAGCAGGAGATCAGTGACTCCCTGCAGGACGCCGCTCGCGCCGCCGGCTTGCAGTCCTACGAAGTTCCGCGCGATTTCCTCGTGGAGACAACGCCTTTCAGCCTGGAGAACGGCCTGCTGACCGGCATCCGCAAGCTGGCCCGCCCGAACCTGAAGGCTCACTACGGTGAGCGGTTGGAGCAGCTCTACACCGACCTGGCCGAGGGTCAGGCCAACGAGCTGAGCGAGTTGCGGCGCAACGGCGCGCAGGCCCCAGTGCTCGACACCGTGAGCCGCGCGGCCGGCGCCCTACTGGGTGCCGCGTCCTCCGATCTGGCGCCCGAAGCCCACTTCACCGATCTGGGTGGAGACTCGTTGTCCGCCTTGACCTTCGGAAATCTCCTTCAGGAGATCTTCGACGTCGAGGTGCCCGTGTCGGCGATCGTCAGCCCGGCGTCGGATCTTCGGACCATCGCCGAGTACATCGAGGCACAGCGCTCCGGTACCAATCTGCGGCCGACCTTCACCTCGGTGCACGGTCGCAACGCGACCGAGGTCCACGCGTCCGATCTCACGCTGGACAAGTTCATCGACGCCGCGACGTTGGCTGCCGCACCGAGCCTGCCGGGCCCGGTCAATGAGATCCGCACCGTACTGCTCACCGGCGCAACCGGTTTCCTGGGCCGCTATCTGGCCCTGGAGTGGCTGGAGCGCATGGATCTGGTCGACGGCAAGGTCATCTGCCTGGTGCGGGCCAAGTCCGACGAGGAAGCCCGCACACGGCTCGACAAGACCTTCGACAGCGGCGACCCCAAGCTGTTGGCGCACTATCGTGAGCTGGCCGCCGACCATCTCGAAGTGATCGCCGGCGACAAGGGCGAGGCCGACCTCGGCCTCGACCCGGCGACGTGGCAGCGCCTGGCCGACACGGTCGATTTCATCGTCGACCCGGCCGCACTGGTCAACCACGTGCTGCCGTACAGCGAGCTGTTCGGCCCCAACGCGCTTGGTACTGCCGAGCTCATCCGGATCGCACTCACCACGCGGATCAAGCCGTTCGCGTACGTGTCGACGATCGGTGTGGGTGGGGGCATCGAGCCCGGAAAGTTCGTGGAGGATGCCGACATCCGCGAGATCAGCGCGACGCGGCGGGTCGACGACAGCTACGCAAACGGGTACGGCAACAGCAAGTGGGCCGGTGAGGTTCTGCTGCGTGAAGCGCACGATCTGGCCGGCCTGCCGGTGACGGTGTTCCGCTGCGACATGATCCTGGCCGACACCACCTATGCCGGGCAGTTGAACCTGCCGGACATGTTCACCCGCATGATGTTCAGCCTCGTCGCCACCGGTGTCGCGCCGAAGTCCTTCAACCAGCTCGATGCGCACGGTGAGCGGCAGCGCTCGCACTACGACGGCCTGCCCGTCGAGTTCATCGCCGAGGCCATCTCCACCCTGGGCGCCCATGTCCAGGACGGCTTCGAGACGTACCACGTGATGAACCCGCACGACGACGGCCTCGGCATGGACGAGTTCGTCGACTGGCTCATCGAGGCCGGCTACCCGATCCAGCGGGTCGCGGACTACCAGGACTGGTTGTCCCGCTTCGAGACCACGTTGCGGGCGTTGCCCGACAGGCAACGTCAGGCCTCGCTGCTGCCGCTGCTGCACAACTACCAGCAGCCCGGGATGCCGGTGAACGGTGCGATGGCCCCGACCGACGTGTTCCGTGCCGCAGTGCAGGAGGCGAAGATCGGTCCGGACAAGGACATCCCGCATGTCACCCGCGAGGTCATCGTCAAGTACATCAGCGATCTGAAACTGCTCGGATTGCTGTAACAGACTTCCCCACAAGGGAAGGTCCCCCTGAGCGGCCGCGGTCCTTATCCTCAGACCGCGGCCAATCAGTATGTGTGGCCTCAGGAGTGGGGTGGGACGAGGCCGGCGATGTAGCTGTTGCCGCATTGTGCGATAACAGCGCCGGCGACCCCGTAAAGCTCTCGCAACCCTTCATCTTGGGGGCACGGCGATTCGGCGCTGACCTGAATGTCGACGGGTCTGGCCGGGTCCACCATCTGGAGGCGTTGCGGATACTCATATCGAGTGGTGACAACCAGGCGCCGGTTTAGCCAGATGGTGTCGATGGTGTCGAGTCCGTACCGCGTTTCGATTCGGAGCGGAAGCGTTGTCGACCGGTGGTTGCGGTAGTCCCGCAACAGCCATGTGTCAGCGCCGCCGTAGACCAGCAGCATTCCGTCGCGGGCCTCAGACATGGGGTAGGTTCCGGGGATCTCGTCGATGACGCTTCCGTCCGGACTCACCACCCAGGTCACGTCTGACTCGGTCGGATCCTGCTGCGGGCGAGGGTCGGACACCACGTAGACATCCGAACCCGCATCCGGGGCATATTCGCCGGGCATGTCGGTGAAGTCCCCGGTGTGCGCATCGATGACCGCTGGCTCGCCGCCGCAGCGGTAGGAGAACTGGCCGGGTGTTCCTGGATCCAAAGTCGGATTACTGCAGTCGATGAGGTCGTTCCAACGCTCCTCGCCGGTCGAGGGATCGAGAGAGTGGAGGCGCGTGCGACTGTTGTCAATTTCTGGCGCGTCCGCCGTGAATACGACCACGCCGAGCGCATCGATGGATCCAGTCGCCGCGGTCACCTCGCCACCTCGGCTGTATTCGCGGCGCCACAGCACCTCACCGGAGCTGCCGTCGAACGCAACGATTCCGCCGTACAGGAAGAGAACGACGATCCCTGCCGTGTCGTCGGGATCGCGATGCACCACCAGGAGTCGCCCGCTGGTCCCGAAACCGCCAGCATGCCAGCGTTTCTCACCGGTCACGCCGTCGTAGGCAGTCAACCCGTTGCGAGTGTCGATGATGAAACCGTTACCGGCGGCGTAGACGCGGGGAATCTGATCACCGTCGCCCATTGGTACCCGGTAACGGACGGCACCGATATCGTCCGGGACCGGTGCAGGCGTCGTCGCCCTTGTAGTGAGGTCGGGTTGCCACACGTCGGCGCGGTGATCCTGAATCGACCGATAGGTCGGCAAGGTGGTCAGGAGCGCAACGGCGAGGAAGGCGCTGAACGCTACTCGCTTGCTGACGTCACGCGCGAACGTCACCGCCGCCAGACCCAGGACCGCCGCGGCGATCGCAGACACCAACGCGACAGCGGTGAGCACCGTCGTCCCGGTGGAGTCGACAAACACCAGGGAGTCGCGCGATTCGTATAAATCGACGACCTCCAGGGCACTCCAGATAGCCAGCGCCGCGGCCGTGAATCCAACGAGCGCGATCAGAGACTTGCGCCATGAGCTCCGAGTTCGCAGGCCGACGCCCAGTAGCACCAAGATGATTACGCATGCCCCGACGATGGTGGCCGCGACACCCATGGCAGTTGGCGAACTGGACATGACATCGGTCGAGGAATGAATCGCGTACATCGCAATCGCGCTCACGATCGCGACGATCGCGGCCGCGACCGAGGCACCAACGGCGAGGCTGGCCAATGGCCGCCGCAGCGCTCGATACCACGGACGGGCCGCCGGGGACTCCTCGGGCATCGGCCAATCGTAAGGGCCGGCAACGACGCAGACGTACACCAAAATCTTCAGGTGGCACAGCTCAATTCAGGAGGACAGCGGGGCGGATTCCGCACAGATTGTCATCCTCGAGGTGTAGAGTCGCACATATGTTCGAAGAATACGCGACGATCGCCGCGGACGCCGACGAGGCGACCCTGCGGGAACGCATCGCGGAACTCGAACGGCTCAAGTCGGCCGCTGCAGCCGGGCAGGCCCGCGCCACCGCCGCATTGGACGCCGCACGCAGGGCCGCCGAAGCCGCCGCGGGCGTACCCATCCGTCAGCGCGGCCGCGGGCTGGGGTCGGAAATCGGTATGGCGCGGCTGGATTCACCGACCCGCGGCAGCCATCACCTCACCGACGCCAGGATTTTGGTTCGCGACCTTCGCCATACGCTGCACGCCTTGGAAACCGGCATCCTCACCGAATCACGCGCCCGGCTGATCGTGCGCGAAGCAGCCTGCCTGTCCCCCGCCGATCGGCGGCGCTTCGACGAAGAGCTGTGTGGCGATGCCTCGACGCTCGAGGGCCTCGGTGATGCGCGAATCGCATCTGAGGCCAAAAGAATTGCCTGCCAATTGGATCCACAGGCGGTCGCCAACCGGGCCGCCAGAGCACCGGAAGATCGCAACGTCACCTTCCGACCCGCGGCCGACAACATGGCGATGATGACCGTCGTGCTACCGGCCACCGACGCTGCGGCTGTCCGCGGCGCTCTCAACGCCGCAGCCGACAGCCGCACCGACGGCCGCAACCGTGGCCAGGCCATGGCGGACACTGTGGTCGCGCGGATCACCGGCCGTGAGGCGGCCGCGCCCCTCCGTGTCGGGGTCAATCTGGTGCTCTCAGACGAGACGCTCTTCGCCGGCGCCGCCTATCCGGCACGCCTGGAAGGCTACGGACCCATCCCCGCCTCCGTGGCGCGCCGTCTGATCAGTGACGCCCTGGACGCCGACGATTCCTGGGTCACCCTGCGACGGCTCTACGCGGCTCCAGACACCGGCGCCCTGGTTGCCATGGAATCGCGTTCGCGGCGGTTCCCCAAAGGCCTGGCCCGGTTCATCGCGGTGCGCGACGAAATCTGTCGCACCCCGTACTGCAACGCCCCGATCCGGCACATCGACCACGTCACCCCGTATCACCGCCACGGCCCGACCAGCGCCGATAACGGTGAAGGACTGTGTGAACGCTGCAATTACGTCAAAGAAGCACCCGGCTGGCAGGTGGTGCCAGGGGTCGATGAGTTCGGCCGGCACTGCACCGAACACATCACTCCGACCGGCGCGATCTACCGCTCCACCGCACCACCATTACCCGGCGGAATCCGACGCCTCACCCGCGAAATCCACGTGGTGTTCAACAAGCCCGCGGCCTAGAGCAGTAACGACCATGCGGTCTATTCGAACAGCCCGGGCTGGCCTAACCCGGTGACCGGCGGTTGCATTCCCAGATGTGTCCACGCCAGCGGGGTGGCTACCCGGCCCCTCGGGGTGCGGGCCACCATCCCGGCACGCACCAGGAAGGGTTCGCAGACCTCCTCGACGGTGGTGGCTTCCTCCCCCACCGCCACTGCGAGCGTCGACACCCCGACCGGGCCACCGCCGAAACTACGGGTCAGTGCGGACAATACGGCCCGGTCCAGCCGGTCCAGCCCGAGCTCGTCGACGTCGTAGACCTCAAGAGCCGCCTTGGCGATATCGCGGGTGATCACGCCGTCGGCACGCACCTCGGCGTAGTCCCGGACCCGGCGCAGCAAGCGGTTGGCGATACGTGGCGTCCCACGGGATCGGCGGGCGATCTCGGTGCCGGCCTCAGCACCGAGGTGGATGCCGAGGATGCCCGCGGACCGGGCCAGCACGCGCTCGAGCTCAACAGGTTCGTAGAAATCCATGTGTGCGGTGAACCCGAACCGGTCGCGCAGTGGGCCCGTCAATGCCCCTGACCGAGTGGTGGCGCCCACCAGCGTGAAGGGTGCTACTTCGAGCGGAATCGACGTGGCGCCAGGGCCTTTGCCCACCACCACGTCGACGCGGAAGTCCTCCATTGCCAGATACAGCATTTCCTCGGCGGGCCGGGCGATGCGGTGGATCTCGTCGATGAACAGCACATCGTGCTCGACGAGGTTGGACAGCATCGCGGCCAGGTCGCCGGCCCGCTCCAACGCCGGACCGGACGTGAGCCGCAGCGAGGATCCCAACTCGGCCGCGATGATCATCGCCAGCGACGTCTTGCCGAGCCCCGGTGGACCCGACAGCAGGATGTGATCCGGTGTGCCACCGCGGTTTTTGGCGCCTTCGATGACCAACTGCAGCTGCTCGCGCACCCGGGGCTGGCCGATGAACTCACCCAGCGAGCGCGGACGCAAGCTGGCATCGATATCGCCCTCACCGACCGTCAGCGCCGGCGAGACCTCCCGCTCGTCGGACTCCTCGGCGTGATCGAAACGGCCCATTACTTCTTACCCAACATGGACAACGCCGCACGCAGCGCCGACGACGTGGTGGCCTCGGGATCGTTGGCCAGCACCTTGTCGGTGGCCTCCTCGGCCTGCTTGACGGCAAAGCCAAGTCCGACAAGGGCTTCCACCACCGGCGCCCGCACCGCATGACCGATGGCGCCGCCGGCGGCCCCGGGGGTGACCGGACCGATCTTGTCGCGCAGTTCGAGCACCATGCGCTCGGCGCCGCGTTTACCGATGCCCGGAACCCGCGTCAGCGCGGTGACGTCGCCGTCGGCCAACGCCTGCCGCAGCGCCTGCGGGTCGTACACTGCCAACGTCGCCAAGGCGATCTTCGGCCCGACCCCGGACACCCCGAGCAGCGTGAGGAACAGATCGCGGGCCTCACCGTCGGCAAACCCGTAGAGCGTCATCGAATCCTCACGCACGATCATCGCGGTGATCAGGCGGGACTCGGTGCCGCGGCGCAGGTTCGCCAGCGTCGAAGGCGTGGCCATCACCTTGTAGCCGACACCGGCAGCCTCGATCACGGCATGGTCGAGCGCGATGTCGATGACCTCGCCCCGCACCGAGGCGATCATGCCCGGGCCGCCTTGAGTTTCGCCGTGTACTTGCGCCGTTGTTCAGCGGCCATGGCCTCGGCGGCGGCCATCCGCGCGATCATCGGCGCCCGCCAGCAGTGGCAGATCGCCAGGGCCAGGGCGTCCGCGGCGTCGGCCGGTGTCGGTTTGGCTTGCAGCGCAAGAATTCTGGTGATCATCTCGGTGACCTGCGCCTTGCCGGCGCGACCGTTGCCGGTGACGGCCGCCTTGACCTCGGAGGGAGTGTGAAAGTGCACCTCGATGTCACGCCGGGCGGCGGCCAGCGCGATCACCCCGCCGGCCTGCGCCGTTCCCATCACAGTCGAGACATTTTGTTGCGCGAAGACCCGCTCGATCGCGATCACATCCGGCCGATGGGTGTCCATCCAGTACTCGGCAACGTCGCTGATCTCCAGCAGCCGCTTGTGCAGCGGTGTATCGGCCGGGGTGCGGACCACGTCCACATCCAGCGCAGTCACCTTCCGGCCCTGACCGCTCTCGACCACCGACAGGCCGCAGCGCGTCAACCCGGGATCCACTCCCATCACCCGCACACGAACCCCTTCGTCAGAACATCTGTTCGATAGCCTAGCGGGCCACGCCGACGGGGCGACGCAGGGACACGCCAATCAGCGAGACGCGCCGATGTTGCGGCGGATCTCCTCCATCCGTCGGCGGGAGGCCCGCCATCCCCGGACGCGCTCGGTCCCGACTTCCCGGCCGGCCTGTTCGATGATGATCGTCCACGGCACTCCGAGGAATTTCGCCAGGAACCAGAACGGCCAGGCCAGCAATTGCAGCAACGCCACGATGCTCAAGATTGCGCCGATCATACCGTCGGAGTCGGTCCACGTGTCGGGCCCGGACATCCATTTGCGCCGCACATTCCACACCACACCGCGCAGGTCGGTCACCGCCTCGTTCGTCATCCCCATGGCTCCCCCTTCCGGCTCAGTTCGCCGTAACAGTAGACAGGCGGACGCCGAGGGCAATCCCCCGGTAGGACGGAGCCAAAGCGCGGCCGGCGGCATGGAGCGGCTCGACGTCGCGGAGCGCTCGCGCCAGGATGAACGCCCCCTCAAGGGCTGCCACGACGGCCGTCGTCACATCACGCGCCACCGCCGGGTCGACGCCACGCTGGGCGAAGTAGCCGGCGCCGCCGTCCAGCCACGCGGTGAACACACCGGCCGCAGCCGTTCGCAACTCCTCGACGGTGTCGGAGGTTTCGGCAGCCACGGTGCCGACCGGGCATATGTTGGTGAACCCACTGGTCGCCATGTCCTCAGCGGCCTGGTTGAAGATCCCCTCGATGGCCTGCCCGAGATCGTCGTACTCGTCGACGATGGTCGGGATGAGCAGTCCGTAGGCGGCCCCCGCGTCGATCAATGCCTCGCGGGCGATTTGCAGTTTTCCGCCGCGGAAGTGGTGGTAGAGCGATCCGATCGGGGCTCCGGAGGCCACCACGATGTCTTTCATACCGACCGCCGCATAGCCCTTGTGCCGCATCAGCTCGACGGTGGCGGTCAGTATCTTCTCCCGGGTGGACCTTGCCATCTGAACCTCCCGCAGACAGACTAGAGCATAAATTCTAGAATCATCGTTCTAGCGCCAGGAGGCGACATGAAGACCGTGGAACTGCCCACCGGGACCATCGAATATCGGGAGGAAGGAGATCCGGCCGGTCCGCCAGTGGTGCTGCTGCACGGACTGTTGATGAACGACACGCAGTGGGACACGACCCTGCCGCTGCTTCCCACCGGATTCCGCTATCTGCTGCCGGTACTGCCCATGGGCGGACACCGCATCCCCATGCCCGACGGCACCGACCTCCGCATGGACGGCATGCTCGGTATCGTCGCCGACTTTCTCGACGCCCTGGATCTCGCGGACGTCACGCTGATCGTCAGCGACTGGGGCGGACCGTTGTTCCTGACCGACACCGGACGGGACAAACGCATTGCGCGACTGGTGATCTGCCCCTCGGAGGCGTTCGACAACTTCCCGCCCGCCCCGTACGCCACGGTGCTGTGGCTGGCCAGCCGCACCACCGGCACCGTCTCCTTCGCGCTGCGCCAGATGCGGATACCGTGGCTGCGCCGGCAACGGATACTGTGGGGCGAGATGGCGAAAAAGCCGATCCCCCAACAGCTTTTCGGGGATTGGACCGACGCGGCCCTGGCCGATCGCCGGATCCGCCGCGACCTGATCAGCTACTGCCGCAGCCGATTCGACAAGGCCGAGTTGATCCGGGCCACCAATGCGCTGGCCGATTTCACCGGCCCGGCGCTGGTGTTGTGGAGTGACAACACCGTGATGCCGCCCGCACACGGTCGGCGCCTGGCCGAGCTACTTCCCAACGGGCAACTACGCCAGATCGACGACGCCAAGGTGCTGATCATGCTCGATCAACCCGAACGCACCGCCGAGGAGATCGGCCGCTTCCTGACCCAGTGAGCCACCCGGGGATACCGTGTCCCTAGGAGGTAACTATGCGCGTGGTCATCGCGGGCGGACACGGGAAGATCGCCCTCATTCTGGAACGGTTGCTGTCGGCACGAGGCGACGAGGCGATCGGCCTCATCCGAAACCCCGACCAGTCAGCCGATTTGGCGGGGGCCGGGGCCGAAGCCGTGGTGTTCGCCGCCGGGGCCGGTCCGGGCAGCGGGGCCGCACGCAAGCAGACCGTCGACCGGGATGCCGCGATCCTGCTGGCCGACGCCGCTGAGGCGGCGGGCGTGAGCCGCTACGTGATGGTGTCGGCGCTGTCGGCCGACGACCGCTCGCTCGATGAGAACTACGACGACGTGTTTCGGGCCTACATGCACGCCAAGTCCGAGGCCGACGCCGACGTCCGTGCGCGCGCCGGCTTACGCACCACGATCGTGCGACCGGGCGGACTCACCGACGAGCCCGGCAGCGGACACGTGACGGTCGCCGAATCGACCGGCCGGGGCAGCATTCCCCGCGAGGATGTGGCACGCGTGCTGCTCGCCGTCCTGGACAAGCCGGAGACTGCCGGCCGTACGTTCGAGGTGATCTCCGGAAAGACGCCGATCGACGCGGCGCTGCACTGAGCCCTGGTAGGCCGACTACTCCTCGTCGAGCTGCGCGGCGACGTCGTCGGGGATGTCGATGTTGGTGTAGACGTCTTGGACGTCGTCGCTGTCTTCCAGCGCGTCGACGAGCTTGAGCACCTTGCGGGCGCCCTCCAGATCGACCGGCACCGTGACCGACGGTTGGAAGCTGGCCTCGGCCGACTCGTAGTCGATGCCGGCATCCTGCAGGGCGGTGCGCACCGCGACCAGGTCCGTGGGTTCGGAGATGATCTCGAAGGAGTCACCGAGGTCGTTGACCTCCTCGGCTCCGGCTTCCAGGACGGCCATCAGCACGTCGTCCTCGGTCAGGCCGTTCTTCTCCAGCGTCACCACGCCCTTGCGGGAGAACAGGTAGGCCACCGATCCTGGGTCGGCCATGTTGCCGCCGTTGCGGGTCATCGCCACGCGCACCTCACCGGCCGCCCGGTTGCGGTTGTCGGTCAGGCACTCGATGAGCACCGCCACACCGTTGGGGCCGTAACCCTCGTAGGTGATGTTCTGCCAGTCGGCGCCGCCGGCCTCTTCACCGCCGCCGCGCTTGCGGGCGCGCTCGATGTTGTCGTTGGGTACCGAGCTCTTCTTCGCCTTCTGGATGGCGTCGTAGAGCGTGGGGTTACCGGCCGGATCTCCCCCGCCGACACGTGCCGCGACCTCGATATTCTTGATCAACTTGGCGAACATCTTGCCGCGCTTGGCGTCGATGACGGCCTTCTTGTGCTTGGTGGTGGCCCACTTGGAATGGCCGCTCATGCAGGTACGCCCCTTTTCCGGTTAAAACTCCGGCCCTCCAGTTTACGTGGCCGGTCCTACCGCGCTCGATACGACGCCTACAAGGCCTGCAGCAGGACGAGCGTTGTGGCCGCCGAGGCCGCGCACAACACTGGCCAGTACCAGATGTGCCAACGCCGCCAATGTCCGATCGCCATGCCGATCGGGGCCAGGACGACCACCGCCACGGTGAGCGCCGCCCACCCCGCCACGGTCGCCGCGTCATCGGCCTGGTCGGGGTACGCGCCGCTGAAGCCCACGGGAAAGATCGCGGCGAACGCCAGCAACACGGCAATCAAGCCGGCGAAGGCCCATAAGGCCCAACTGATCACCGACTCGACGACGCCAGGTCGACGCCGCATGGACGTTGTCGACGACGTAGACATGCCGGCAGCGTACGCCGGTGTGCGGGCGTTACCCGGCACAAATCGGCAACGCGGCGTTGGCGTTGGCGTTGGGGTTGCCGCTGAAAATATCGTCGTCGCCCATCCAGTGCACGAACCGGGCCAGCGGGTACATGGCATCGTGCGGGCCGCCCGCGACGTGACCGTTGGCGGTACCCACCCGGCACACCCGCTGGGCGCCCGCGCCGGCCAACACGTCGCGCAACTGGACCTTGCGTTCATAGGGGTAGACGCCGATGGTCTGCGTCGCGACGTTGACGTAGCGGACGGCGTGCTCGAGTGAGTCCACCATAACGACGTTGGAGATCTTGTTCGACGGATGAAAGTCGACCGGCTCATCGGACAACAACACCATGCCGCGGCCGTCGAAGCGGCCGAACACCTCGAGTTCATCGCCCATCGCACCCATCACCTCGATCTCGTCGCGGATGTCGGTGGGCGGCAGCGGGGCCACCGCAGAACCGAACAGCCGGTCATCTCCGAGACGTGGTAGCAGCGCGGCACAGAACCGTCGCGCCTGCTCGCGGTCGGTGGTCTCCAGGAACACGAATCGGCTTGCCAGGCAGGCCTCTTGGTTGAAGACGCAGGTGTCGGCGGCCACCCGTTCGGCCACCTCGGCGAGCACCTCGTCGGAGGCGAACGCCTCACGCCCGATCATCGAGATCGACGATTTCGGGTCGAACGACACCAGCTGGATCCCGGGACCGAGGTACTTGATGACGTTGTTGATCGCCGGCCCGCCGCCCCAGGCCACGATCTTGTCGAAGTACTGCGGGCGGTACAGGGTCCGCTCGATCGCCTCGTCACCACCGGCCCAGTAGACCGCCGACATCGACTGCACCACCGGGTGTTCCGGATCGATCTCGGCCATCGTCCGCAGCACGGCCACCGTGGTGAACGGATCCGAGGACGGCATCTTGAACAGATTGATGGCCTTGACCAGGGCGCCCTGGGCAATCGAGGCGATGCAACCGGCCGGCGCGTTTCCGACCAGCATGTGCACCATGCGAGGCGGGAAAGCCCGGACGGCCCCGGTGTTGCCGCTGGTGTCGGTCCGACTGACCCAGCCGTCGAGCACCGCCGGTTCGGCGAAGTTGGACTCGACCTGGGCCCACAGGCTGTCGCGGCTCAACAGCGCGGGCGCGCTGCGGTAGAGGTTCTCCACCACACGCCGCGGCAGCGGGTTGGTCTCGGCCACCAGGTCCAGGCAGCGTTGCATGTGCGAATTGCCGTCGAGCGCAAGGCGTTCGCCGGTCTCGACGAGAAAGTCGATGATCTCGGCCACCGGCACGTCGAGCAGTGGCGGCAATTCTTGACGGGAGGTGATCAAGGTGTCGAGATCGATTGCCGGCGTGGTGAAATCGACGCCGAGGTCACGCGACCGGTGTTGTACGGCATCCCCTTCGACCAGTTTGCCGCGGATCATGAACGGGGCTGACAACGCCGCCGCCGCGCTCATGCTTCACCCCGCACGTAGGCGTCGATGGTGCCCGAGCAGGTGATCTTGTCCCCACCCAGATCGGCATAGCGGGTGATGTCCGGCCCGACGGTCGGCCCCTGATGGCCACACTCGCAGACCCCGAAATCGGCGTCGACGCGGTCACCGGAAATGACGCCGCCCCAGCGGCCGTCCAGCGACAGGTCGAAGAAGGCGGCACGCGCTTGTACGGGCCCGGCGGTGGTGTCGACGAGGTTTTCCCCGGGTTCGTCCAAGGGCAGCAACAACACCCATGGCGGCACGTGGTAGCGGCCGGCCCGGCACTTCGGGAACGGGGTGTTGAGCTCCTGCATGGTGTAGAAGTGGTAGACCCGCTCATCGGCGATGTTGAAGGTGTCGAAGATGAACTCCCGGTAGTCCGGCGGCAGGGCAGCGCCCTTGAGGCCGCCGGCCACCAGCAGCGCGGTGTCGTCCCGGAAGTCCGTTCCGGAGAAGCCTTTTGACCGCACCCCTTGGGCCATCTGGTAGAGCGAGGCGAACATTCCGGTGAGCAGCAGCGCACGGTCGCGGCTGTCGATCAGCTCGTCGACCGCCCCGGCGGTGGCTGCATCCATCGCGTTCTGCCGCTCGGCACTGGTGGACTCGAAGGCAGTGATCTCCGAAGGGCTCGCGGTGCCGTCGCCGATGCGGCGACGCAGCTCGATCATCTTCATGATCGAACCGACCGAGATCGGCTCGACGGGCAGTTGGTAGCTGTCAGCTTCGCTGGAGAACGCTTCCACCAGCGCGATGCGGGTGCGCTCATTGCGCTCGACCTTGGTGCGCGGACCGAGCCCGAACAGTTTGCGGCTGCCATCGGCCGGAATGCCGGTGGCCCAGGTCAATCCGGTGACGTTGGCCCGCGCGGCGACGTCCAGGTCGGTTTCGGAGCAGGCGATCATGGCCGGCTTGCCGGTGGTGCCGCTGGAGCAGGTCAGGAAACACCCGGCGGACTCCATCCGGGCGACGAAATCATCCAGCCCCGTGATGCCGTCGACGTCAACCCCACTCGGATCGCAGGTGGAGACGGTCCCCACCCACTTGGCCATCCGGTCCCACCGGCCATCGGTCAGCCAGTTCTGGGCGTAGCTCTTGTAGGCGCCGTGCGCGAACAACAACGGCACCAGATCCTCGCGCTGCGCAACCTTGCTGATCTCTGCGGACTGTGCGCGGTTGCGCAGCAACGGGATCTGGTCGACCCGAGCCGTGAATCTCTCGTTCACTGCCTCGATCTGCAGTTGTTGCACGTCGGCGGGCGCGATGTCGTAGCGGTCCGGCGCGGTCTGCAGAGCAAGGAGTTGGTCGGCTGCGGTCATGGCGGCTCCTGAAATAAAATTAATAGCACCTAGAACGTTTCATTACTGATAATATGCTCCCGTGCCCCGACGTTCGTCAAGCGCCACCGCGCGGCCCCGCGCCGGCCGACCGACCCGCGAACAGGCCGAGCAGCGCCACCGTGAGCTGCTCGACTGTGCGCTGGAAGTGTTCCTGGCCAACGGGTTTGAGCGCTCTACCATCGACGGCATCGCGGCGACCGCCGGCATGGCGAAGCGCACCATCTACGGGCTCTACCCGGACAAGGCCGCACTGTTCGAAGCCGCGGTTCAGCGGGCCGTGGACCGCTGGCTGGTGCCGGTGGAGACTCTGCAGGCAGCAGAGACCGACGACCTGGAGGAGACCCTGCTCGCGATCGCCAAGATCAGGCTCGTCAGCTATACCAGCGAGGCCGGCGTCGCACTGCAACGAATTCTCAACGCGGAGGGTTACCGGTTCCCGAAGTTGTACCGGTTGGCCTACGACCAAGGCACCGTGCCGGCGCTGCACTTCATCGCCGACCTGCTGCGACGGCATGCCGCGGCCGGGGCCATCGAGGTCGAGGACCCCGAAGTGCTCGGCGGCGCATTCCTTTCCATGACCGTCGGCGGCCCGGCGACCGGGGCCCTGTGGGGCGTGGAGTGGGACCGCGACGCCCTCGACCAACGCATGCGGACCTGTGTCCGACTCTTCCTCGACGGGGTGCGTCCGCGAAACCCGTGATGGCGTAAGAACACGAACGATCGAAAGGGCACGATGGATCAGGACACGTATGACAAGGGCAGGGCGATCCGCACCGCCGTGTTGGGCGAGGACTACGTCCGCAAGGCAGCCGGGAACGCCGACAAATTCTCGAAACCCCTGCAGGATCTGGTCACCGAGTACTGCTGGGGCGCGGTCTGGGGACGCGACGGCCTGGAGCTCAAGACCCGCAGCATGCTGAACCTGGCGATGATCGCGGTGCTCAACCGCCCCAACGAATTGAGCACCCACATCCGCGGGGCACTCACCAACGGTGTCACCCGCGACGAGATCTGCGAGATCTTCCTCCAGGTCGGCATCTACGCCGGCATCCCGGCCGCGGTCGACAGCTTTCGGCTGGCCCGGGCCGTGTTCGCCGAGCTGGACGCGGAGCAGTCATGAGTTCAGAGGTCGGCTTCGTCGGGCTGGGCAACATGGGCTGGCCCATCATGAGCCGGGTGTTGGCCGCGGGCTTTCCCGTGGTCGCCTTCGATGTGCGTGAGGACGTCCTGGCCAAGGCGGTCGCGCTGGGCGCTCGGTCGGCGCAGTCGGTCCGCGACGTGGCCGATCAGACAGAGACGGTGCTGGCGAGCCTGCCCACACCGCAGGTGTCGGAGTCCGTGGTGGCCGACGTCGCGGCCGGTTCCCGAATCCGGTGCTTCGTCGATCTCTCCACGGTGGGAGGCCAAGCCGCGCAACGCAATAACACCGTCCTGGCCGCTCGCGGCATCGCGGCTCTGGACAGTCCCGTCAGTGGTGGGGTACACGGCGCGCAGGCCGGCACCCTGGCAATCATGGTGTCCGGTCCTCGTGCCGAGTTCGACCGGCTGGCACCGGTGTTCGACGCGATCGGCCGGGCGATCTTCGTCTCCGAGCACCCTGGCGCCGCGCAGACCATGAAGCTGATCAACAACCTGATGGCCGCGACCACCCTGGCCGCGACGGCCGAGGTGATGGTGATGGGTGTGAAAGCCGGACTGGACGCCGACGTGATGATCGACGTGCTCAACGCCGGCTCGGGCGGCACCCACGCCAGCCGCGACAAGTTTCCGCGCGCGGTCCTCCCCCGCACCTTCGACTACGGTTTCGCCACCGGGTTGATGGCCAAGGACGTGGGCTTGTACCTGAGTGAGGCCGCCGCACTGGGGCTGCCGTTGGAGATCGCCGAAACCGTGCAACGGGTGTGGGAGCAGACGCTGCGCGAGGAAGGCCCAGATTCCGACTTCACCTCGGTCATCAAGCCGATGGAAAAGATGGCGGGCGTGGTCGTCGAAGGCGGTGGAGCGGTTACTGCTTGTGGACGATGAGCCTCGACACCCCGTCCTAACGCTCATATCATGATGTTAATCGTCGTTAGGAGGGTGTCATGCCGGCGAATTCCGAGCTAGAGCAGTTACTCCACGACCGCTTCGCCATCACCACCACCGAGTTCGTAGCTGCCTTGAAGGGCCTGCCTGCCCTACGGCCATGGGCCGCAGCGCTCACCGAGGACGAAGCCGGACTCCTTGACGAGGCCAACTTCCCCGAGGACCGCGATGCCTACGTAGCTGCCGGCACTGAAATCGTCGGACACACCGCGCATCTCGCCGTTACCGCCTTCACTGCCGACGACGTCGCCAAAGGCCTCGGTGTCAGCGCCTCCCGCGTGCGGCAGAAGCGGCTCGCCGGCGAACTATGGGCCATCCCGGACGGTCAGAGCTGGGTCTTCCCGACACTGCAGTTCGAAACCGGCGCCGACGGCGGCCCGACCCGGCAAGTCCGCGGCCTCGACCAGGTGGGGTTGAGGGGTGCGCAGAAAACCTGCGATGGCGACGGGATGCAGGCCTTCGGGCAGTGCCTTGAGGACCTGGTCGAGGCCGCGGACTTGCCGGGTCGGGCCGCCGTCGGCGCCGGTTTCGAACTGCAGTGTCGGGAAGACCCA
>NZ_LZJD01000002.1:0-70961 GCF_001666875.1 Mycobacterium sp. E802 | reverse complement strand
CCCGTCGCGCAGCTGGCGCTCGAGCACGACATCCCGGTGCTCCGGCCGGCCAAGCCCAACTCCGACGAGTTCGTCGCCGAGCTGACCGAGCTGGCACCCGACTGCTGCGCCGTCGTCGCCTACGGCGCCCTGCTGAGCGAACGCCTGCTCGCCGTGCCCCGGCACGGCTGGATCAATCTGCACTTCTCGTTGCTGCCGGCCTGGCGCGGGGCGGCCCCGGTGCAGGCCTCGCTGGCCGCCGGTGACGAGGTGACCGGCGCCACGACGTTCCTCATCGAGCCGGCGCTCGACTCGGGTCCGGTCTACGGGGTGGTCACCGAGCGGGTACGCGACGCCGATACGGCCGGCGAACTGCTTGGGCGGCTTGCTGATTCGGGCGCGGCGCTGCTGGAGTCGACGTTGGACGGTATTGCCGAGGGCGCGCTGACAGCCGTACCGCAGCCGGCCGACGGGGTGAGCCTGGCGCCCAAGATCACCGTGGAGTCCGCCCGCGTTCGGTGGGAGCTGCCGGCCCACGTCATCGACCGGCAGATCCGTGCCGTCACCCCGAATCCCGGTGCCTGGACCATGATCGGGGACCTACGCGTCAAGGTCGGTCCGGTCACGGTGGAGCCGTCGGACATTTCGTTGACCCCGGGGGAAATCCGCGTCGAACGCAATGCGGTGCTGGTCGGCACGGGCTCGCAGCCGGTGCGGCTCGGCCAGATCCAGCCACCGGGCAAGAAACTCATGAACGCCGCCGACTGGGCCCGCGGCGCGCGGCTCGACGAATCGGTGCGCGCATCATGAGCCGGCCGTCGAATCGCCCGAACCGTCCCCAGCAGAATAACCGCCAACACCGCCGCACCCCGCTGGATCCGGCCCGCCGCGCCGCGTTCGATGTGTTGCGCGCGGTTACCGAACGTGATTCCTACGCCAACCTGGCGCTGCCCGCGCTGCTGCGCGAGCGCGGCATCGAGGGCCGGGACGCCGCCTTCGCCACCGAGTTGACCTATGGCGCCTGCCGCACCCTGGGCCTGCTCGACGCCGTCATCGCCGCCGCGGCCGGCCGTCCGACCGAGCGGATCGACCCCGTGCTGCTCGATCTGCTGCGCTTAGGCGCCTACCAGCTGTTGCGGACCCGGGTCGAGCCGCACGCCGCGGTGTCCACCACCGTCGAACAGGCCGGTATCGAATTCGACACGGCCCGAGCGGGTTTCGTCAACGGTGTGCTGCGAACCATCTCCCGTAGCACCGAGCAGGAGTGGATGGAGCAGCTCGCGCCGTCGGCATCGACCGATCCGGTCGGCCACGCCGCATTCCTGCACGCCCACCCGCGCTGGATCGCCCAGGCCTTCACCGACGCACTCGGCGCCCGGGCCGGTGAGCTCGACGCCCTGCTGACCAGTGACGACGAGCGCCCCGTGGTGCACCTGGCGGCGCGACCCACGGCAATGACGGCAGCCGAGCTGGCCGAACAGTCCGACGGCACCTTTGGCCGGTACTCGCCGTATGCGGTGTATCTGCCCGGTGGTGACCCCGGACAATTGGCGGCCGTGCGCGACGGTGCCGCCCAGGTGCAGGACGAGGGCAGCCAGCTGGTCGCCCGCGCCCTTACGCTGGCCGAACTCGACGGCCCGGACAACGGTCGCTGGCTCGACCTGTGCGCGGGCCCGGGCGGCAAGACCGCCCTGCTGGCCTCCATCGGTGCGGCTTCGGGCGCCCGGGTCACCGCGGTCGAGCCCGCACCGCGGCGTGCCGATCTGGTCGAGGAGAACACCCGCGGGCTCGACGTCGACGTCCGGCGCGTCGACGGCCGGGAATCCGGCCTGAAACCCGGCTTCGACCGCGTCCTGGTCGACGCTCCCTGCACCGGGCTGGGCGCACTGCGCCGACGCCCCGAAGCGCGGTGGCGACGCCGGCCCGGCGATGTCCCAGGGCTGGCGAAACTGCAGCGCGAGCTGCTCGCCGCGGCCATCGCGCTGACCCGCCCCGGCGGCGTCGTCCTCTACGCGACCTGTTCGCCACACCTGGCCGAGACGGTCGGGGTGGTGGCCGACGCCGTACGCCGGCATCCGGTGACCCAACTCGACACCCGGGAGATGTTTGCCCCGGCCGAGGATCTCGGTGACGGACCGCACGTGCAGCTGTGGCCGCACCGGCACGGGACCGATGCGATGTTCGCGGCGGCTCTGAAAGTCGGGAAAGTAGGCTGACCGCCATGGCAGAACCCCGCGCACGCGAGGAGCACAAGACTCCACTGATCGCCCCGTCCATCCTGTCCGCGGACTTCGCGAGGCTGTCCGATGAGGTCGCCGCGGTAGCTGGGGCCGACTGGCTGCATGTCGACGTGATGGACAACCACTTCGTGCCCAACCTCACGTTGGGTCTGCCGGTGGTGGAGTCCCTGCTCAAGGCGACCGACATCCCGATGGACTGCCATCTGATGATCGACCAACCCGAACGCTGGGCGCCGCCGTACGCCGAGGCCGGCGCCTACAACGTCACGTTCCACGCCGAGGCGACCGACAACCCGATCGGTGTGGCCCGCGATATCCGGGCCGCCGGTGCCAAGGCCGGGCTGTCGGTGAAACCGGGCACCCCGCTGGAGCCCTACCTGGAGATCCTCAAGGAGTTCGACACCCTGCTGGTGATGTCGGTCGAGCCAGGATTCGGTGGGCAGAAGTTCATTCCGGAGGTGCTGGCCAAGGTGAGTACCGCGCGCCGGCTCGTCGATGCCGGTGAGCTGACCATCGTCGTCGAGATCGACGGCGGCATCAACGCCGACACCATCGAACAGGCCGCCGAGGCCGGTGTGGACTGCTTCGTCGCCGGTTCCGCGGTGTACAGCGCCGCCGATCCGGCCGCCGCCGTGAAATCCCTGCGCCGGCAGGCCGCCACCGCTTCCCGACATCTGACACTGTGACGCCCGAGGCCGCGATGCGGCTGGCCATCGAGCAGGCCGAACAGGTCAAAGGCACGACCTACCCCAATCCGCCGGTCGGAGCGGTGATCCTGGACGCCGACGGTCAGATCGCCGGCGTCGGCGCGACGCAACCGGTTGGCGGTCCGCACGCCGAGGTGGTCGCGTTGCAGGCGGCGGGGGACCGGGCCAAGGGCGGCGCCGCCGTCGTCACCCTGGAACCGTGCAATCACCACGGTCGCACCCCACCGTGCGTGGATGCGCTTCTGGCAGCCGGCATTTCGACGGTCACCTATGCGGTGTCCGACCCCAACCCGGCAGCGGCCGGCGGCGCGCAACGGCTCGTCGACGCGGGCGTCACCGTCAGCCCCGGTGCGCTCGCCGACGAGGTCGAGCAGGGTCCGTTGCGGGAATGGCTGCACAAGCAGCGCACCGGATTGCCGTATGTCACATGGAAATTCGCGACGAGTGTGGACGGTCGCAGCGCGGCCGCCGACGGTTCCAGCCAGTGGATCACCAGCGAGGCGGCGCGGGCCGACGTCCATCGCAAGCGGGCGGCGGCCGATGCGATCGTGGTGGGAACCGGCACGGTGTTCTTCGACGATCCGACATTGACCGCACGGAATGCCGACGGCACGTTGACAACTCATCAACCGCTACGGGTGGTGGTCGGCATGCGCGAGGTGTCCTCGGATGCCAATGTGCTCAACGACGATTCCCACACGATGCTCATCCGTACCCACGATCCGCACGAGGTGATGCGCTCGCTGGGGGATCGGACCGACGTGTTGCTGGAGGGCGGGCCGACGCTGGCCGGCGCGTTCCTGCGCGCGGGCGTGGTCAACCGGATCCTGGCCTATGTGGCACCGATTTTGCTGGGGGGCCCGATCACGGCGGTCGACGACATCGGCGTGCCCAGCATCACGCACGCTCAGCGATGGCGATTCGACGGCATCACAGCGATCGGGCCGGATGTCCGACTGAGCCTCGTGCCCAACTGAGAGGCATCTCGCAGCAGACGGACAGTCCTGATTAGGGTGACCTAAGTTAGGCTCGTTGCATACCGCGCGGATGCGGCAGTGATCGGTACACTCGTACCAGAGCGCGTTCACTGCCGAATATGCGCCGGGTGAACACGAGCAAAGGACACGAGCATGACTGCACTGCAGGACTGGCTCCCCTTCCCGACATCAGCCTCGAGAACGATGGCGTCCCGAATGACCCCTCGCACGATCCGGGCGCTGGTGCGCGTCCCGTTACGCATGGCGCTGCCCGGTCGGCCGGTGCCGGCCGACCGGGAACCACGCTTGCTGAACCCTGGGATCGAACGCTGCTGAACTGATCAGCTCGAGCGGTGGCGTCCCGGCGGCTGATTCGGCAACTGAACCGGCTCGTCGCCGCTCTGGACCGGTAGAACCTCCGTCGCGGCGTACAGCTGCCCGGTGGAAAAATCGCGATCGTCATCGACGTCGTCAGTGGGCTCTGCATCCACCGCGTCGGCGTGCTCACGGCGGCCACTGATCAGCAGCCCCAACAGCGCCCCGACCACACAGACCACGGCTGCGATCTCGAAGATGTCGCCGTACATCATCACGTAGGCCTCGCGATACCGCACGGCCTGTGCGCTCAGTCGCTCGGCCAGCGTCATGGTGCGTGAGCTGTCGGCGGCGGCCAGGGTGGCCAGGTGCTGGTTGAACCGGTAGAAGCCCCAGGCCGACAGTGAGGCGATGCCGATGAGCATGCCGATCATGCGGGCCACCACCACGGCCGCCGACGCGATGCCGTGCTGCGCGTCGGGCACCACGCGCAGCGTCGCCGAGGTCAGGGGACCGATCACCAGCCCCAACCCCAGGCCCACGATCGCCAGATCGGTGTCGAGCGTCGGAAGGCTGAACAGCATCAGGTTGTGCCGGGCGGTCTCCACGTCGGCCGACCAGTGCGCCACCAGCAAGAAGCCGCCGGCGGCGATCAGCAGACCGAGAAACGCGATGATCCGGTCGCCGACTCGAGTGGCCAGCCAGCCGCCGATCACCGCGCCGATCGGCAACGCGATCAGGAAGTGCAGCAGCAGGAACGCCGCCTGGTTCTGGTCTTTGCCGAGCACGCCCTGCCCGAACAGCTCGACGTTGACCAGGGTGACCATCAACGCCGCACCGGCACACAGCGAGGCCGCCAGCGCCGCCAGGAAGGGGCGGAAGTGGATGCCGGCCGGCTCGATGAGGCGGGTCTTGGCCACCTTCTCCCAGGCGAAGAACGCCACTGCGGCCACCAATGCGCCGATCAGTACCGGGAGGCCCCAGCTGGGCAGCACCTGCTTGCCGTCGGGTTCGGGGTTGTAGAGGCCGACGACGGCCAGCCCCAGCGCGATCGCCAGCAGCACCCCGCCGACCACGTCGACCTTCTCCGGTGGCTGGTCGCGGTCTCTGGACGGCAGGCTGAAGTGGATCAGCACCATCGCCAGCACGGCCAGCGGCACGTTGACCCAGAACACCGCCTGCCAGTGGTGGAACAACCAGACCAGCCCGATGCCGTACATCGGGCCCAGCACCGCGCCGAGTTCCTGCGCGGCACCGACCCCACCGAGCACCCCGGCCCGGTTACGGGCCGACCACAGGTCGGCGGCCAGGGCCAGTGTGACGGGCAGCAACGCGCCGCTGGCCGAACCCTGGATGACGCGCCCGATCACCAACGGAACCAGGTCGGTGGACAGTGCGGTGATCACCGAGCCGATCGCGAACCCGCCGAGGCCCACCTGGATGAGCATCTTGCGGCCGAACCGGTCCGAGGCCCGCCCCAGCAGTGGCATGGCGGCGATATACCCGAGCAGATAGCCGGTGATGATCGGCGTGACCTGCTGAATCTGGTTGATCGCGATGCCGACATCTCGCATGATGTCGACCATGATCGTGATCACCACGTAGGTGTCGAGCGCGCCGAGCAGCACCGCCAGGCTGCCCGCGCCGATCGCGATCCGCCGATTCCCCCGGGAGGTCAGCGTCCCCGCGCCCTGCATCAGGAACCAGGCTTGGTGACGGTGACCTGCTTGCCCCAGTCCGACAGCGTCATGGTGATGCTGGTGTCGGGCTTGGGCTCGATCTTGGCCTGCAGCAGCGCATGGTCACCCTCTTCGGCGATCCAGGCGGTGGCCGGCACCTGCCCGCTGGCCTCCAACTGCGGTGCGATCTTGTTGACCGCGTCGGCGCTGACCGTGCCGGTCACCCGGACTCCTTCGGTGCCGTTGATCGACTCGCGGTCCTCGGCCTTGGCGTCGCTGAAGTTCGCCAGCAGGTTGGACAGGCCGGTCTCGGGGTTCAGGATCGCCGAGACATCGTAGATGTCGGCCGCCGGACCGTAGGACGACAGGGGATCGCCCGGGGTCAACGCGGCGAACAGCTCACCGTCGGCGACGACGAACTTGGCGTCGGAGATCTTCTGACCCATGAAGTTGAGGTTCACCGTGCCCTGGGCGGCGACCGCGGGGGTGTTGGTGAGGTCGCCTTCGAGCTTTTCGATCGGCAGCCGCTTGATCTCGCCGGTCACCCCCAGATTCAGGTGCACACTCTGGTAGGCCTTCGTGGTCGCCGAGGACTCCTGCAGCAGCGTGGCTGCATCGGGCAGGGGCTCGGTGGATTTCTCCGGTGACGACGAACAACCGGCGACCAGGGCGCCGGTGGCCAGGACGGTGGCGAGCAGGGACTGGACGGCGAAGCGTGGGCGCGTCTGCATGACTGCATAGTAGAGGTTGGTCGCGCACGGTTGTTTTATCTGAACGCATCCACCGCCGATCGGCCGAGGCTGATTCACCTGTCGGTCGTTTGCTGTCGAGGATGCGGTCCGGCGATGTTGCCGGCTGTCGTTGTCAATATCGGTGAAACGCGGTAATCGATTGTGCCGCAGCAGTTTTCATCGTCGACGGGGGCTGAGCCGGTGGCGCTGACCGTCGCCCACCGAGCGGGCGGCGCATCGGCCTGCCCGGTGGCGTCTAACCTGGTGACGTGTTCACCGGAATCGTCGAAGAACTCGGTGAGGTCGTCGACAAACACGACCTCAGCGATGCCGCCCGATTTGTCATCCGTGGTCCGGTGGTGACCGCTGATGCCCGCCATGGCGATTCCATAGCGGTCAACGGCGTGTGCCTGACCGTGGTCGAGGTATTGGCCGACGGCAGCTTCAGTACCGATGTCATGGCCGAGACGCTGACCAGGTCGAGCTTGGCCGCGCTGTCCGCCGGGTCGGCGGTGAACCTGGAGCGCGCGGCCGCGGTCAACAGCCGGCTGGGCGGTCACATCGTGCAGGGGCACGTCGACGGCACGGGCCAGGTGGTGGCCCGTACGCCGTCGGAGCACTGGCAGGTGGTCCGCATCTCGATGCCGGCGGCGTTGTCGCGGTACCTGGTGGAAAAGGGCTCGATCACCGTCGACGGCATCTCGCTGACGGTGTCGGCGCTGGGCCGCGACGATTCCGGTGACTGGTTCGAGGTGTCACTGATCCCGACCACCCTGGCGTCGACGACGTTGGGTGAGGCCGCGGTGGGCACCCCGGTCAACCTCGAGGTCGACGTCATCGCCAAGTACGTCGAACGGCTGTTGAGTCACCGGGACTGACCCTTCTGCCTCGGCTGCCGGTGCCCTGACCAGAACGAATGTCGTCCGCGTCACATCTACGCGGGGCCACGGGGATCATTTGGCCGCAGCCCATGGTTCATACTGGAGTCGGCACCTGGTCCCGCGTCGGGGCCGGGAATTCGAACAGGCAAGGTGGCACAGATGACCAGGCTCGATTCCGTCGAGAGGGCGATAGCCGATATCGCGGCGGGCAAAGCCGTGGTGGTGATCGACGACGAGGACCGCGAGAACGAGGGCGATCTCATCTTCGCGGCCGAGAAGGCCACCCCCGAGCTGGTTGCGTTCATGGTCCGCTACACCTCCGGTTACCTGTGCGTGCCGCTGGACGGCGAGATCTGCGATCGGTTGGGCCTGTTGCCGATGTACGCGGTCAACCAGGACAAGCACGGCACCGCCTACACCGTCACGGTGGACGCGAGAAAAGATGTGGGAACAGGCATCTCGGCGTCGGACCGGGCCACCACGATGCGTGCCCTGGCCGATCCGTCGACCGTTCCCGACGACTTCACCAAGCCCGGCCACGTGGTTCCGCTGCGCGCCAAGGACGGTGGCGTGCTGCGTCGCCCGGGACACACCGAGGCTGCCGTCGACCTGGCCCGGCTGGCCGGGCTGCAGCCCGCCGGCGCGATCTGCGAGATCGTCAGCCAGAAGGACGAAGGCGACATGGCGCGCACCGACGAGCTGCGGGTCTTCGCCGACGATCACGACCTGGCCTTGATCTCGATCGCCGATCTGATCGAGTGGCGGCGCAAGCACGAAAAGCACATCGAGCGCATCGCCGAGGCGCGGATCCCCACCCGGCACGGTGAGTTCGTGGCGGTGGGCTACAAGAGCATCTACGAGGACGTCGAGCACGTTGCGCTGGTGCGCGGCGATATCTCCGGACCGGCCTCCGACGGTCACGATGTCCTGGTGCGGGTGCACTCCGAATGTCTGACCGGCGACGTGTTCGGCTCGCGGCGCTGCGACTGCGGCCCGCAGCTGGATGCGGCGATGGCGATGGTGGCGCGCGAAGGCCGCGGCGTCGTTCTCTACATGCGCGGGCACGAGGGCCGCGGTATCGGCCTGATGCACAAACTGCAGGCCTATCAGTTGCAGGACGCCGGCGAAGACACCGTCGACGCGAACCTCAAGCTCGGGCTGCCGGCCGACGCGCGCGATTACGGCATCGGGGCGCAGATCCTGGTCGATCTCGGTATCCGCTCCATGCGGCTGCTGACCAACAACCCGGCCAAGCGGGTCGGTCTGGACGGCTACGGGCTGCACATCATCGAGCGGGTTCCGCTGCCGGTGCGGGCGAATTCGGAGAACATCCGCTACCTGATGACCAAGCGCGACCGGATGGGCCACGACCTCATCGGGTTGGAAGATTATGACGAAGCGGTGAGCATGGACGACTACGACGAGGCGGTGTACCTGCTGGGTGACCGCAGGCCGTCCGGCACGACCGATTCGGGTTCGAGCCTGTGAGCGGTCACGGAGTCCCGGATCTGCCCCAGGTCGACGCGTCGGATGTGAAACTGGCAATCGTGGCCAGCACCTGGCACACCACCATCTGCGATGCGTTGCTGGATGGCGCGCGCAAGGTCGCCACCGCGGCCGGGGTCGCCGAACCGACGGTGGTGCGTGTGCTCGGCGCCATCGAAATCCCCGTGGTGGCACAGGCTTTGGCGGCGACGCACGACGCGGTGGTGGCGTTGGGCGTGGTGATCCGCGGTCAGACCCCGCATTTCGACTACGTGTGCGATGCGGTGACGCAGGGCTTGACCCGCGTCTCGTTGGATGCGGCGACCCCGGTCGCCAACGGTGTGCTGACCACCAACAACGAGGAGCAGGCCCTGGACCGGGCCGGCCTGGCGGATTCCAGCGAGGACAAGGGCGCGCAGGCCGCGGCCGCCGCCCTGTCCACGGCGCTGACGTTGCGAGAGCTGCGCGCCGACGCGTGACGCACAGATGACCGACAAGAAGACCGACGACAGCTGGGATGTTGACATCCGGCCGTATCGCACACCGTTATTCGCGTATGGCGCGGCACTGATCATCTTCGCCGCGCATGTCGCGGTCGGTGTGTTGTTGAAGGTGGGTTCCACCGGAGTGGTGTTCCAGACCTCCGACCAGGTGGCCATCGCACTCCTGGGGGCGATCATCGCGTGCGTGGTGCTGATGTTCGCCCGGCCGCGGCTGCGGGTTGGTCCGGCCGGGATGGCTGTGCGGAACCTGGTGAGCTTCAAGGTGATTCCCTGGTCCGAGGTGGTCGGCGTCGAGTTCCCGGCCGGGGCCCGCTGGGCCCGGCTCGATCTGCCCGACGACGAGTACATCCCGTTGATGGCGATCCAGGCGATCGACAAGGAGCGGGCCGTGGCGGCCATGGACGACGTCCGCGAGCTGATCGAGCGTTACCGTCCCCAAACCGGGTGATACCGACCGGTCAACCGGCGTCGCCGAGCACCATGCCCTCCCGGCGCGGGTCGGCGCCACCGATCCAGCCCGACGTCGTGCGTACCAGCGCCGACAGCCCGCTGGACTGATCGGCCAGTGACACCTGGTGTCCGAGTGCCCGCAGACCTTCGACCAGTTGGTCGCGGTCACCGTTGGCAACCGTGTCGACCGACGGATGCTCCCCACCGACGTTGGTGACGGGCGTGTTGGCCGCACCGAAGTCGATCATCGACACCGCCTGCTGTGGGTCCAAATTCCAATCCATGATGCCGACAAGGCTTTTCACCACGAATTGAACGATGACCGCACCGCCGGGGGAGCCCAGCACCGCATACACCGGCCCACGCTTCGGGCCTGCCATGTCGAACACCAGGGTGGGTGCCATGGTGCTGCGCGGACGCTTGCCGGGTTGGACCCGGTTGGGGATCGGATGCCCTTCCAGGCTGGTCGGCTCGGCGGAGAAGTCGGTGAGCTGGTTGTTGAGCAGGAATCCGTCGACCATGTGGAAGGAGCCAAAGGCGGATTCGATGGTGGTGGTCAGCGACGCCGCATTGCCGAAGCTGTCGATCACGCTGATCTGGCTGGTGCCGTGCTCGGGAGCCGGCGGCACGGTGATCGGTGGGGCGAAGTCCCCGGGTGCGGCCACACCCATCGTGTGTGCCCGGGAGATCAGTGCGGCCCGGCCGGTGAGGTAGGCGCCGCTGAGGAGGGTGTAGGCCGACCCACCGGGCAACGGCACGAAATCGGTGTCGGCGACGTAGCGATCTCGGTCGGCGTAGGCGAGCCGTTCGGCCTCTGAGATCAGATGTACCCCCGTCACCGACGGGTGACCGCCGTTGAGGTCGAGCCGGGTGGGTTTGTAGTCGCTCATCGGGAAGTGCTCAAGGATGCCGAGGGTGGCTGCCACCGCGATGCCTCCCGAGGACGGCGGTGGCATGCCGCAGATCTCGCGTCCGCGGTAGCTGGTACACACCGGGTCGCGTACTTTGGCCCGGTAGCCGGCGAGGTCCTGCTCGGTCATGGCGCTGGGCGTGCGGCCGCCGGCGGTGTCGGTGGCGGCGGCCACGATCGCCCGGGCGATGTCGCCGGTATAGAACGCCTGAGCTCCTTCGGATGCGATGGCGCCCAGTGTTTTTGCATAGGCCGGATTCGTCATGCGGGTGCCCACCGGCTTCGGGCTGCCGTCGGAGTTGAGGAAATACTCACCGGCGGTCGGGTCCAGCCGGAGTTGCGGTGCGGCGTCCTCGATCGCCGCTGCCAGGCGTGGACTCACGTCGAATCCACGGTCGGCGATCGACACGGCGGGATCGAACAGGTCGCGCCAGGCCTTCTTGCCGAACTGGCGATGGACGTCGTCGAGCAGGCGCACGATGCCCGGCACTCCGATGGATCGGCCCGACGAGCGCGCGTCGGGCTTGGGCGGCGTGCGGTCGGTGTCGGACACCCAGCGCAGGTAGTTCTCGGTGGCCGCGGCCGGTGCGGTTTCGCGGCCGTCAAACGCATGTAGCGCGTTGCCCGCCGCGTCGTAGTACAGCAGGAAGCCGCCCCCGCCGATACCGGAAGCCTGCGGTTCGACCAGGCCGAGCACGGCCTGCGCGGTCACCAGGGCGTCGGCAGCCGTCCCGCCGTCGCGCAGCACTTTGCAGGCGGCTTCGGACGCCAGGGGATTGGCGGTGGCCACCATATAGGTGGCGGTACGTACGGCCGTCATGTCGCTGCGGTAGCCGGTGCCGATCTCGGGTTTGGTGGCCAGATCGCGGGTGGGCTGCGGCGTCGGCGGCAGGGCCGGGGCCGCGGGAGGCGGCTTTGCTGTCGGCGTGCCGTTGGACAGCATCTGGCACGGCCCGGCGCCGGTCCCCGCCGGGCGCCCGCTGCCACCGGCGCATCCGGCAAGGATCACTGCGACGACACTGAGCAGGGCGATGACCGCACGCGTAGACGCCAGCAACCGCACAGTTCGACGGTAGCGGAGTTCAGTCGGATCGCGGCAGTAACCTGGAAACCGTGCCCGATCCAGCGACGTACCGGCCGGCGCCCGGATCGATACCTGTGGAGCCTGGCGTATACCGGTTCCGTGACCCGCACGGTCGGGTCATCTACGTCGGCAAGGCCAAGAGTCTCCGCAGCCGTCTGACGTCGTACTTCGCCGACATCGCGAGCCTGGCGCCGCGTACCCGGCAGATGGTGATGACGGCCGGCAGCGTCGAGTGGACGGTGGTCACCACCGAGGTCGAGGCGCTGCAGCTGGAGTACAACTGGATCAAGGAGTTCGATCCACGCTTCAACATCCGCTACCGCGACGACAAGACGTATCCGGTGTTGGCGGTCACACTCAACGAGGAGTATCCGCGGCTGATGGTGTACCGCGGGCCGCGCCGCAAGGGAGTCCGCTACTTCGGCCCCTATTCGCACGCCTGGGCCATCCGCGAGACGCTCGACCTGCTCACCCGAGTTTTCCCGGCCAGAACCTGCTCGGCTGGAGTGTTCAAGCGCCACAAGCAGATCGATCGTCCATGCCTGCTCGGCTACATCGACAAATGCTCGGCACCGTGCATCGGCCGGGTCAGTGCCGAGGAGCACCGGCGGATCGTGTTGGACTTCTGCGACTTCCTGGCCGGCAAGACCGACCGGCTGGCCCGCGACATGGAGCAGCAGATGACGGCGGCCGCCGAGGCGTTGGACTTCGAGCGGGCCGCCCGGTTGCGTGACGACATCGCGGCGCTCAAGCGGGCGCTGGAGAAACAGGCCGTGGTGCTCGGCGACGGCACCGATGCCGACGTGGTGGCGTTCGCCGACGACGATCTCGAGGCGGCCGTGCAGGTGTTCCACGTGCGGGGTGGCCGGGTGCGTGGGCAACGTGGCTGGATCGTCGAGAAGTCTTCGGAGCCGGAGGCGACCGGTGATTCGGAGCCGGAGGCGACCGGTGATTCGGAGCCGGAGGCGACCGGTGATTCGGAGCCGGAGGCGACCGGTGGTTCGGAGCCGGAGCAATTCGGGCGACAACAATTGGTCGAGCAATTTCTCACCCAGTTCTACGGCGAGCAGGCCGAACTCGGCGGTGCGGCCGACGAGGCCACCAATCCAGTGCCGCGGGAGGTCCTGGTGCCGGTGCTGCCGCCGAATGCCGACGAACTGGCGGCGTGGCTGTCGGGACTTCGCGGTTCGCGGGTAAGCCTGCGGGTGCCCCTGCGCGGCGACAAACGCACCTTGGCCGAGACCGTGCAGCGCAACGCGCAGGAGGCGCTGGCCCAGCACAAGCTGAAGCGCGCCGGTGACTTCAACGCGAGATCCGAAGCACTGCAGAGCATTCAGGACAACCTAGGGCTGGCCGACGCTCCGCTGCGGATCGAATGCGTCGATATCAGCCATGTGCAGGGCACCGATGTGGTGGCCTCGCTCGTGGTGTTCGAGGACGGTCTTCCGCGCAAGTCGGATTACCGGCATTACGCGATCCGGGAGGCCGCCGGTGACGGCCGCTCCGATGACGTCGCGTCGATCGCGGAGGTGACGCGCCGGCGATTTTTGCGGCACGTGGCCGACAGCCAACCCGACCCGAGCGCTGAACAACGTCCGCGCCGGTTCGCCTATCCACCCAACCTGTTCGTAGTGGACGGCGGTGCACCTCAGGTGAATGCGGCCTCGGCAGTGCTCGAGGAGTTGGGCGTCACGGACGTCGCGGTGATCGGTTTGGCCAAGCGGTTGGAAGAGGTGTGGGTGCCGGGGGAGCCAGATCCGGTGATCTTTCCGCGCAACAGTGAAGGGCTGTATCTGCTGCAGCGGGTGCGCGACGAGGCGCACCGATTCGCGATCAGCTACCACCGCAGCAAACGGTCCAAGAGGATGACGGCGTCGGCGCTGGATTCGGTGCGTGGGTTGGGCGAGCAGCGACGTAAGGCGTTGGTGATGCATTTCGGTTCGGTGGCCCGGCTCAAGGAGGCCACGGTCGAGGAGATCACCGCGGTGCCGGGGATCGGTGTGGCGACGGCGAGGGCGGTCCTGGCTGCGCTCGGCGGCGAGCCGCCGAATGTGCCGAGCGGCGAGCCGCCGAATGTGCCGAGCGGCGAGCCGCCGAATGTGCCGAGCGGCGAGCCGCCAAGTGTGCCGAGCGGGGAGCCGCCGAATGCGCCGAGCGGCGAGCCGCCAAGTGAGCCGCCAGTTGAAAATGGTGATCGGCTAAGTGAGAACAGCGTCGGACTGGGCGTTTCAGGGACGCCTGCAACGGATATCGAGGATGATCGACGCAGGGTGTCGGGATGACGGATGACGGAGACATGAGAAGCCAGGCGGATCGCGCATGAATGAACACCTGCGCGAGAGCGGGATTGTCGGTGGTGCAGACGCAGACTCGGATATCGACGTGGTGTTGGTCACCGGCCTGTCTGGAGCGGGCCGTGGCACCGCCGCCAAGGTGTTGGAGGATCTCGGCTGGTACGTCGCCGACAATCTCCCGCCGGAGCTGATCGCGCGCATGGTCGAGTTGGGCTTGGCTGCCGGATCACGGATCACCCAGCTGGCCGTGGTGATGGATGTGCGCTCGCGTGGCTTCACCGGAGACCTGGACTGGGTCCGCAATGAGCTGGCGGCCAGGAGCATCACGCCGCGAGTGTTGTTCCTCGAGGCCTCCGACGACATCCTGGTGCGTCGCTACGAGCAGAACCGGCGGAGTCACCCGCTGCAGGGCACACAGACCCTGGCCGAAGGCATCGCCGCCGAGCGTGTGTTGTTGGCACCGGTTCGCGCGGCGGCCGATCTGGTGATCGACACCTCGGCACTGCCGGTGCCGGCGTTGCGGGAGAGCATCGAGCGGGCGTTCGGCGGTGAGACGGTGTCCTACACGAACGTCACCGTGGAGTCTTTCGGCTACAAATACGGACTGCCGATGGATGCCGACACGGTGATGGATGTGCGGTTCCTACCGAACCCACACTGGGTCGACGAGTTACGACCGCACACCGGCCAGCATGCGGATGTGCGCGACTACGTGCTCGGCCAACCGGGCGCCAGAGAGTTTCTCGACACCTACCATCGTCTGTTGGACGTGGTGATCGCCGGATACCGCCGGGAGGGGAAGCGTTATATGACCGTCGCCATCGGGTGTACCGGCGGCAAACATCGCAGCGTGGCGATTGCCGAGGCGCTGGCGGAACGGTTGCAGGGCGGTGACGGGCTGACGGTGCACGTGTTGCACCGGGATCTGGGTCGCGAATGACCGCCCGCATCGTCGCCCTCGGCGGAGGGCATGGTCTGTACGCCACGTTGTCGGCGGCCCGCAGGCTGAGTCCGCATGTGACGGCCGTGGTGACGGTGGCCGATGACGGGGGCTCATCGGGGCGGTTGCGCAGCGAACTCGATGTCGTGCCTCCCGGTGACTTGCGAATGGCCTTGGCGGCGTTGGCCTCTGACAGCCCGCACGGGCGGCTGTGGGCGACCATCATCCAGCACCGGTTCGGAGGCAGCGGGGCATTGGCCGGTCACCCGATCGGCAATCTGATGTTGGCGGGTCTCAGCGAGGTGCTGGCCGATCCGGTCGCCGCGCTCGACGAGCTGGGCCGCATTCTCGGCGTCAAGGGTCGGGTGCTGCCGATGTGTCCGATCGCACTGCAGATCGAGGCCGATGTCGCGGGTCTGGAAACCGATCCCAGGATGAGCCGGGTGATCCGCGGTCAGGTGGCGATCGCCACCACGGTGGGCAAGGTGCGTCGGGTCCGGCTGCTGCCGGGTGATCCGCCGGCCACCCGGCAGGCCGTGGAGGCCATCATGGCCGCCGATCTCGTGGTGCTCGGCCCCGGTTCGTGGTTCACGAGTGTGATTCCGCACGTTCTGGTGCCGCAGTTGGTGGCGGCGTTGCGTTCGACGACGGCGCGCCGCGCACTCGTGCTGAACCTCGCGGCAGAACCCGGCGAGACGGCAGGGTTTTCGGCGGAGCGCCATATTCATGTGCTGGCCCAGCATGCACCCGATTTCAGCGTGCATGACATCATCGTCGATGCCAGCCGGGTGCCGAGCGACCGGGAACGGGAGCAACTCAGCCGCACCGCCAACATTCTCAACGCTCGCGTGGAGTTTGCTGACGTGTCTCGACCTGGTACACCTTTACATGACCCGGCGAAATTGGCCGCGGTGCTGGAGGGCGTCCGGTTGCGTGCGTCGACACCTGGGCGGGCCGTGCCAGAATCGACCGTTCCCACACCGGCTCCGAGGTCGGTCGATGTCGCACATCGGGAGCCGGCGCCGAACACACCGAGAGGGGACAATCCGTGGCGATGACAGCCGAGGTGAAAGACGAGCTGAGTCGCCTCGTAGTCAACTCGGTGAGCGCGCGCCGCGCGGAGGTGGCCTCGCTGCTGCGCTTTGCCGGTGGTCTGCACATCGTCGCGGGTCGCGTGGTGGTGGAAGCCGAGGTGGATCTCGGCATCATCGCGCGGCGGCTCCGCAAGGACATCTACGACCTGTACGGCTACAACGCGGTGGTGCATGTGCTGTCCGCCAGCGGTATCCGCAAGAACACACGTTATGTGGTGCGGGTGGCCGCCGACGGCGAGGCGCTGGCCCGGCAGACCGGCCTGCTCGATCTGCGCGGCCGGCCGGTGCGTGGCCTGCCCGCGCAGGTGGTCGGCGGCAGCGTCGGCGATGCCGAGGCCGCCTGGCGCGGAGCGTTTCTCGCCCACGGCTCGTTGACCGAGCCGGGACGCTCGTCGGCGCTGGAGGTCAGCTGCCCCGGTCCGGAGGCGGCGCTGGCTCTCGTCGGTGCGGCCCGCCGGCTCGGGGTGAGCGCCAAGGCGCGTGAAGTCCGCGGCAGTGACCGGGTCGTGGTGCGCGACGGCGAGGCGATCGGTGCACTGCTGACCCGGATGGGGGCGCAGGACACCCGGTTGACGTGGGAGGAGCGGCGCATGCGCCGCGAGGTCCGCGCGACCGCCAATCGCCTGGCCAATTTCGACGACGCGAACCTGCGCCGATCCGCGCGCGCCGCGGTGGCCGCGGCCGCCCGGGTGGAACGCGCGCTGGACATCCTGGGCGACGGGGTACCTGACCATCTGGCCGCCGCCGGCAAGCTGCGGGTCGAACACCGTCAGGCCTCACTGGAGGAGTTGGGCCGGCTCGCAGATCCGCCGATGACGAAAGATGCTGTGGCCGGTCGGATTCGACGTCTGCTGTCGATGGCTGATCGGAAGGCGAAGCAGGAGGGGCTTCCCGACACCGAGTCGGCGGTCACCCCGGATCTGCTCGACGACGCCTGAGCGCCTCTGTCTTGACAAGCATCGTCAACTAGCGAAATTCGCTGTTGCCAAGTCCTTTTGGCGGTGCCGCGGTGTCAGCTGTGTAGTGGATAACTGCGGTATTCGGGCTCCGGCGGCCCGAATTCGATGGCGTTGTCGTCGAGGCCGTTGGTGATCGTGATCCGGTCGTGGGCGAAGCCGAAACTGACCGCGACCATATCGCTGCCGCTCCACACGAGAAGTTCGACGGTGTGAAGCTGTTGTCCGTGAAAGGCTGCAAGCCGTAGACATGCGTCGTCTCGCCACGCCAGGGAGATGTCCTTCGGGTCCTCGCCATAGGCGATCGGCTCACTGGGGTCGATGCTGTTTCAGGTGATGGACAGATCGTCGACTTTCTGGTGGGTGAGCTCTACCTGCTCGCCCTCGAAGTCCAACAAGACCGGCCAGTCGGCGTACCACTCATCGCGGATGTGGTTCCAGACCAGCCAGCTGTTGGTGAGGCGGCGACCGACCTGTGCGTGCAATCGAAGCCCGTGGGCACGGGCAATCGTGTGACGCCCGGTGAGCCATTGCGGCTGGTACCCCCGAATCCCTAAGTAGGACACCCGCCGATTATCCCGAGCGGCCGCTGGACAGGCGCTTGAATATTTCGGATAGCGATCACTATCCGAAATTCCAGATAACGGCTACTATCTGAAATATGGTCGATGATCGACGTGACGACGAAGCGGCGCCGGTGCGCCGGACGCGGGCCGAGAACCAGGCCCGAACCCGGGCGGCACTCTTGGACGCGGCCGCCCAGACCTGCGCCCGAAAGGGCTACGCCGCGGCGTCGGTCGACGAGATCGCCGCGGCCGCGGGGTATTCGGTCGGTGCCGTGTATTCCAACTTCTCCAGCAAGGAGCAGATGTTCTCCGAGCTGATGAATGAGCGTGCCTCCGGTCGGCTTGACCAGGTGGCGCAGTCCATCTCCGAGAACGACGACGGTCCACTGACCGCTTTGGGTCGGGTGCTCGTCGAGATCGCGGACAACGACATCGAATTCGAGGCGATCCAGGCGGAGTTCTGGCTGCACGCCGTGCGCAACCCCGACGCCATGCAGATCCTGCGAGAGCGGTCGGCACGCACGCTGGCCTCGCTGCGCGAAATCCTTGCCGCCGCACTGGAGTGCAACAAGATCGACGTCAGCGTCTCGGTGGACGGATTCGCCGTGGTGGTGCTCGCGCTGTTCCAGGGCCTGATCCGGCAACGGCGTATCGACCCGGACCGGGTCCCGGAGGAACTGTTCGGCCAGGCGCTGGCCTGGCAGTTGGCCGGTATGCCCAAGAAAGACAAGGGATAACCGCGATGGATCCGATCCGGATCGGGCTCTACGCCATGCCCGCCTTCTTCGTCCTCATGGCGGTCGAGTTCCTCAGTTACCGCTTCGACAAAGACGATGATCCGCGGCCCCGGGCCGGCATCTCCTGGCGGGACACCGGCACCAACCTCTCGATCTATGTGCTGGGATTCATCCTGCGGCCGTTGGACAAATTCATCGCGGTCCCGCTGGTCGCGATCGCGGCATCCGTGACGCCGCTGCACCTCTCGGCATCGCACTGGTGGGTCTGGGTGCTGGCCATCGTGCTGGCCGATCTGGCCTACTACCTGCAACACCGGATGTCGCACCGCATCCGGCTGTTCTGGGCCGCCCACAACGTGCACCACTCGAGCCAGTACTTCAACCTGTCCACGGCCACCCGGTTGTCCTGGCTGATACCCGGATCGTTTCTGGCCACCATCGGTTACGCCGGGTTGGCGCTCATCGGCATCCCGGCCTGGCTGGTCTTCCTGTCGCAGGCGATCGTGCTGCTCTACCAGTTCCCGATCCACACCGAGCGCATCGACCGGTTGCCCCGCGTCATCGAGTACGTGTTCAACACCCCGTCCCATCACCGCGTGCATCACGGCGCCAACAACCCCTACCTCGACAAGAACTACGCCGGCATCTTCATCCTGTGGGACCGGATGTTCGGCACCTTCGTCGCCGAGGGCGAACCGGTCCGGTACGGGCTGACCAAGAACATCGACACCTACAACCCCGTCAAGGTGAACTATCACGAGTTCGTCGCCATGCTCGGTGACGTCTGGCGCGCCCGGACCTGGCGCGGCCGACTCGGCTACCTGTTCGGCCCACCCGGATGGAGCGAAAGCCCCGACAGCGCAACGACTGTCGGGGACACGGAGCAGAAGCTGACGGCGGCAGCGTCGGCAAGCTAGGCGAATCGGTCTGCGTAGTTGCCGACACCCAGCGGGATGTCGCCATTGCGTCGCGCCGGCGCCACCGGGGCGTTGTAGGGTGTGGCGACAAACTTCGACGTCAACACCAACAATCGAGGCGGCGCTCGCGATGAGACTGATTCTTGAGCTGATCCGCCCCTATCGGTTGCTGGTCGCGGGGATCTTCGCGGTGCTGCTGGTACAGATCGCCACGGGACTGGCCGCGCCGTGGCCGTTGAAGGTCGTGCTGGACAGCGTGGTCGGCCACCATCCGCTGCCCGGCTGGCTGCACGGTCTGCTGCAGCCGCTACTCGGCGGTGAAGGCAAGATGCACATCGCCGGGTTGGCCGCGATCATGGTGTTCGTCATCGCGGTCGTCGCCGCGGTGGCAAGTTATGTGGCCAATTATCTGACCGAGACCGTCGGCCAGCGCATCGGCAACGATCTGCGCACCCGCGCCTACCACCACCTGCAGCAGTTGTCGCTGAACTATTTCGACACCCACCGGGTCGGGCCGATCCTGAGCACGCTCACCGACGACGTCGACACCATCCAGGGCTTCGCGTCGGCCTCCACGCTGGGCATCGCGACCGATCTGCTGACCATTGTCGGGATGTTGGCCATGATGCTATGGCTGCAATGGGATTTCACGCTCATCGCGCTCGCGGTGGCGCCGTTGCTACTGTTGTTCGTCTCGCGGATCCGCAAGGCCGTCAAGGCCGCCACACATGAGGTGCGCAAGCGGGAATCCGACATTGTCGCGGTCGCCGAGGAGGGCCTGCAGTCGATCCGCGTGGTCAAGGCGTTCGACCGCGAGGAGTTGCAGGAACGCCAACTGGCGATCGTCGGCCAGCAGGCCGTGGATGCCGCACTCAATGCCCGGCGGGTGAAGTCGGTGGTGTCGCCGATCGTCGGCGTGGTGGTGGCCGCCTGTACCGCCGTGGTGTTGTGGCGGGGTTCGGCGCTCATCCTCGCGGGTGCGATGACGGCGGGCACACTGACCGTGTTCATCTCCTATCTGGCGTCGTTCTTCAAGCCGGTCCAGGACCTGGCCAAGCTCACCAACACCATCGCCATGGCCTCCGTCGGCGTCGACCGCGTCAACGCCCTGCTGACCGCCGAGACATCGGTTCAGGAGAAACCCGACGCGATCGAGCCTGAGCAGCTCACGGGAGCGATCAGCTTCGAGCGAGTGGCATTCAGTTACGACAGCGCGACACCCGTGCTGCGCGACGTCACGTTCGAGGTCCAGCCCGGCCAACTCGTCGGCGTCGTCGGACACACCGGGAGCGGGAAATCCAGTCTGGTCAGCCTTATTCCGCGGTTCTACGATCCGAGCGCGGGCACGGTCCGGATCGACGGGATCGACCTGCGCGACTACAAACTGCACGAACTTCGCCGCCAGATCGCCTACGTCCTGCAGGACACGGTGCTGTTCCGGGGCACCATCCGAGACAACATCGCCTTCGGCCGTCCCGACGCCGATCACGACGAGATCATCGAGATGGCGAAACTGGCCAACGCCCATGAGTTCATCTCCGAGATGCCCCTGGGCTACGACAGCCCGGTGGGCGAGCGCGGGTTGACGCTCTCCGGCGGCCAACGTCAACGCATCGGCATCGCCCGTGCGCTCATCCGTGACAGCCCGATCCTCATTCTCGACGAACCGACCGCGGCACTCGACGCCGAATCCGAGCACCTGGTGATGTCGGCGTTGCAGCGTCTGATGAACGGACGCACGGTGATCACGATCGCCCACCGGCTCAGCACGATTCGCGATGCCGACAAGATCGTCGTGCTGGAGGAGGGCCGGGTGATGGAGCAGGGCACGCACACCGAACTGCTCACCGCCGGCGGCAGATACGCCGAGTTGCACCGCATCCAATACGAGGACGAGACAACGTGACGCGTTCGCTGATCATCCTGCCTGACGACTCGGCGAAGCCCGTGATCGATGCGATCGGGGGATCCACCCGTTCCGTGCGGATCAAGATGTTCGCGTTCAGCCACCGGCCGCTGCTGGAGGCGGTGGTGGCCGCCCACCGGCGCGGCGTGGACGTCAAGGTCATGCTCAATCCCGAGCGGCGCGATGGGGAGACCGACAACGACGCTGCACGAGAAATGTTGCAGCAGTTCGGTATCGAGGTCCGCCAGAGCAACCCCGCCTTCGACCTGACACACGAGAAGTCCATGGTCGTCGACGACGAGTACGCCTTCGTCGAATCATTGAACTGGACCGACGAGAACTTCACGGTGACACGCGATTACGCAGTGGTGACCCCCAGTGCCTACGAGGTCGCCGAGATCATCGACTGCTTCGAAGCGGATTGGGCGCGTCAGGATTTCAACCCCGGCGGCGGAGCCCACCTGATCTGGTGTCCGTCCAACGGGCGGCATCGCATCGCCGAGTTCATCGACCGCGCCGAGCACACCCTGTTCGTGCAGAACGAGCGTTATCAGGACCCGGTGATCATCGAGCGCCTCGTGCGGGCGGCGCATCGGGGCGTCAAGGTGCACGTCATGGCCCGGGCGCCCCACCACCTCAAGGCGGGCAAGCTGCTCGAAGGAGTCAGTGGGATGCGCATCTTGGACGACGTCGGCATCAAAATCCACCGGCTCAAGCACATGAAGCTGCACGCCAAAATGATCCTGGCCGACCACGAGCGGGCGATTGTCGGCTCGATCAACTTCTCCCCGGGCAGCTTCGATCATCGTCGCGAGTTGGCCATCGAAGTCACCGATCACCACATCCTCAAACGACTGAACGAGGTGGCCCACCACGACTGGAAACATTCCGCGCCGATGGACCTCTCTGACGAGGGCCTGATCGCCGATCTCGTCGGCCAGGATCCGCACGAACTCGACCAACTGGCCCTACACGACCGCGAAATCTGATGCACTGACCGGACCGCGCGGCAAGGCTTTGACGCTACTAGGCTGGCGACGGGCAGTTCAGTTAACGGCAACTGTAGGGAGAATCACGTGACGATCCGGGTAGGCGTTAACGGCTTCGGCCGCATCGGACGCAACTTCTATCGGGCCCTGGCGACACAGCAAGCCGAGGGCAAGAACACCGACATCGAGATCGTGGCAGTCAACGACCTCACCGACAACGCCACCCTGGCTCACCTGTTGAAGTTCGATTCGATCCTCGGCCGCCTCCCGCAGGACGTCAGCCTCGAAGGCGAAGACACGATCGTCATCGGCGACAAGTCGATCAAGGCCCTCGCGATCAAGGAAGGTCCCGCGGCCCTGCCATGGGGCGACCTCGGAGTCGACGTGGTCGTCGAGTCGACCGGCATCTTCACCAAACGTGACAAGGCCCAGGGCCACCTGGACGCGGGCGCCAAGAAGGTCGTCATCTCGGCGCCGGCCACCGACGAGGACATCACCATCGTGTTGGGCGTCAACGACGACAAGTACGACGGCAGCCAGAACATCATCTCCAACGCCTCCTGCACCACCAACTGCCTCGGCCCGCTGGCCAAGGTGCTCAATGACGAGTTCGGAATCGTCAAGGGCCTGATGACCACCATCCACGCCTACACCCAGGACCAGAACCTGCAGGACGGCCCGCACAAGGATCTGCGCCGCGCCCGCGCTGCCGCGCTGAACATCGTGCCGACCTCCACCGGTGCCGCAAAAGCAATCGGCCTCGTCTTACCTGAACTGAAAGGCAAGCTCGACGGCTATGCCCTGCGCGTGCCGATCCCCACGGGTTCGGTCACCGATCTGACCGCCGAGCTGGCCAAGTCGGCGTCCGCCGACGAGATCAACGCCGCGATGAAGGCCGCAGCAGAAGGACCGATGAAGGGAATCATGAAGTACTACGAGGCGCCGATCGTGTCGAGCGACATCGTCACCGACCCGCACAGCTCGATCTTCGACTCGGGTCTGACCAAGGTCATCGACAACCAGGCCAAGGTCGTCTCCTGGTATGACAACGAATGGGGATACTCGAACCGCCTCGCCGATCTGGTCGCACTCGTAGGGAAGTCGCTCTAATACCAATGACTGTCAAGACACTCACTGACCTGTTGTCCGTGGGCCTGGAAGGGCGGGGCGTACTGGTGCGCTCCGACCTCAACGTCCCCCTCGATGACGAGGGCAACATCACCGACCCCGGTCGCATCATCGCGTCGGTACCCACCCTCAAAGCCCTGGCCGAGGCCGGCGCCAAGGTCGTCGTGACCGCGCACCTGGGCCGTCCCAAGGGCACTCCGGATCCGAAGCTGTCGCTGGCCCCGGTGGCCGCGGCGCTGGGGGAGAAGCTCGGACGCCACGTGCAGCTGGCCGGCGATGTGGTCGGCACCGATGCGCTGGCCCGCGCCGAGGGCTTGACCGACGGTGACATCCTGCTGCTGGAGAACATCCGCTTCGACCCGCGTGAGACCAGCAAGGACGACGCCGAGCGGTTGGCGCTGGCCAAGGCGCTGGCCGCGCTGGTCGAAGGTGCCGACGGCTCACCGGGTGCCTTCGTCTCCGACGGCTTCGGCGTGGTGCACCGCAAGCAGGCCTCGGTGTACGACGTGGCCACCCTGCTGCCGCATTACGCAGGCACGCTGGTCGACGCCGAGGTCAAGGTGCTCGAGCAGTTGACCAGCTCCACCGAGCGACCGTACGCAGTGGTGCTGGGTGGGTCGAAGGTGTCCGACAAGCTCGCGGTCATCGAGAACCTCGCCACCAAGGCCGACAGCCTGATCATCGGCGGCGGCATGTGCTTCACTTTCCTTGCTGCCCAAGGTGTTTCGGTTGGAACCTCGCTGTTGCAGGAGGAGATGATCGACACCTGCAAGGAACTCCTCGAGAAGTACGCCGACGTCATCCACCTTCCCGTCGACATCGTGGTGGCCGACAGGTTCGCCGCGGATGCCGAACCGGAGACCGTGGCCTCCGACCGTATCCCCGACGGCAAGATGGGCCTGGACATCGGTCCGGAGTCGGTCAAGCGTTTCACCGCCCTGCTGTCCAACGCCAAGACCGTGTTCTGGAACGGTCCCGTGGGTGTGTTCGAGTTTCCCGCGTTCTCGGCGGGCACCAAAGGCGTGGCCGAGGCGATCATCGGTGCCACCGCCAAGGGCGCGTTCAGCGTCGTCGGCGGGGGTGACTCGGCGGCTGCGGTGCGTCAGCTCGGTCTGGCCGAGGACGGTTTCTCACATATCTCGACCGGCGGCGGGGCGTCGCTGGAATACCTTGAGGGCAAATCCCTGCCCGGCATCGAAATCCTGGAGTCCTGACATATGGCCCGTAAGCCGCTGATCGCCGGCAACTGGAAGATGAACCTCAACCATTTCGAGGCCATCGCGCTGGTACAGAAGATCGCATTCGCCTTGCCGGACAAGTACTTCGACAAGGTGGACGTGACCGTCATCCCACCGTTCACCGACCTGCGCAGCGTGCAGACCCTGGTCGACGGCGACAAGCTGCGGCTGACCTATGGCGCCCAGGACCTGTCGAAGCACGATTCGGGCGCCTACACCGGTGAGATCAGCGGGGCGTTCCTGTCCAAGCTCGGTTGCAGCTTCGTGGTGGTGGGGCACTCCGAGCGGCGCACGTACCACGGCGAAACCGACGAGACCGTGGCCGCCAAGGCCGCCGCGGCGTTCAAGCACGGCATCACCCCGATCATCTGTATCGGCGAGCAACTCGAGGTGCGTGAGGCCGGCAACCATGTCGAGTTCAATGTGAACTCGTTGCGCGGCTCCCTGGCCGGCCTGAGCAAGGAACAGATCGGTCAGGCCGTCATCGCCTATGAGCCCGTGTGGGCGATCGGCACCGGGCGGGTGGCCAGCGCCGCCGACGCCCAGGAGGTCTGCAAGGCCATCCGCGCAGAGCTGGGTAACCTGTCGTCGCCTCAGCTCGCGGCGGGTGTCCGGGTGCTCTACGGCGGGTCGGTCAACGCCAAGAACGTCGGTGAGATCGTCGCGCAGGGCGATGTGGACGGAGCACTGGTCGGCGGCGCGTCGCTCGACGGTGAGCAGTTCGCGACGCTGTCGGCGATCGCCGCGGGCGGGCCGCTGCCGTAACCCGCGGCGGGCGTCCGACGGTTCACCCGGTAGTCTTTACGGCATGGAATTGGCCCTGCAGATCACCCTGGTCGTGACCAGTGTGCTGGTCGTGCTCCTGGTACTGCTGCATCGCGCAAAAGGTGGCGGTCTGTCCACCCTGTTCGGTGGCGGTGTGCAGTCCAGCTTGTCCGGCTCCACGGTGGTGGAGAAGAACCTCGACCGGTTGACGCTGTTCGTCACCGGTATCTGGCTGGTCTCGATCATCGGCGTCGCGCTGCTGATCAAGTACGGCTGAGCAGTTCCGTCAGGCACCAAAAGGACGCCGCCCCGGTGTGAAACCGGGGCGGCGTCCTTTTTCCTGTCCGGTGGCTCAGTAGCCGGAGGCTTGCTGGTTGTTGTCGGCGTTGTTGTCGGGGCTCGTGTCAGAGTCCAGCAGCGTGCGCGTGCCCGACACCCCGAGACGGGTGGCCCCGGCGACGATCATGGCCCGGGCCTGTTCCAGGGTGCGCACCCCACCGGAGGCTTTGACCGCGAGCCCGCTGTCGCGGACGGTGCGGTACATCAGGTCGACCGCGTGCACGCTGGCCCCGCCGGCCGGGTGAAAGCCCGTGGACGTCTTGACGAAGTCGGCGCCCGCTGTGGCGGCCGCACCGCACACTCCGACGATCTCGGCGTCGGTCAGCGCAGCCGACTCGATGATCACCTTCAGCACTGTCGGCGCGGGCACCGCGGCCCGCACCGCGGCGATGTCGGCCTCGACCCGATCGAACGCACCTTCCTTTGCCGCACCGATGTCGATCACCATGTCGATCTCGTCGGCCCCGTTGCGCACCGCCTCGGCCGCCTCGGCAGCCTTCACCGCCGAGGTGTGTTTTCCGCTCGGAAAGCCGCATACCGCAGCCACTTTGAGGTCGGAATCAGACGGCACCTCGATCGGCAGCATCGACGGCGACACGCACACCGAATAGGTGCCCAACGCCACGGCCTCGGCGATCAGCGCAGCCACATCGGCGGCCGTGGCCTCCGGCTTGAGTAGGGTGTGGTCGATCATCGCGGCGACCTCGGTCGGCGTCGGTGGCGTGGTCATCGGATTCGGATCCTTTCCGTTGTCGGGTTTCAGGCAGTCTTGGTCTGGCGGTCGAGCACATAGTTCATGACCAGCGCCGCGATCAGGATGAGGCCGGTCACCAGCATCTGGAAGAACGAACTCAACCCCAGCAGGTTGAACAGGTTGCGCAGCACCGAGAGCAGCAACACGGCGATGAATGTGCCCATCACGCCGCCCTTTCCACCGAACAGACTGGTTCCACCCAACACCACCGCGGCGATGGCATCCAACTCCAGGCCGGTGTGGGCGGTGGGTTGCCCGATCGTCAGCCGCGCGGTCAGCAGCACCCCGCTCAGCGCGGCCAGCCCGCCGGAGATCACGTATGCCGCCGTGGTGATGCGCTGCACCGGAAGACCCGACAGCCGGGCCGCTTTGGCGTTGCTGCCGACGGCGTAGATGTGTTCGCCGAAGGTGGTACGGCGCAGCACCAGTCCGACGATGACGGTGGTGGCCACGAAGATCAGCCCGACCACCGGGATCCCGGCCACCGACCCCGCGCCGAGGAACCGCAGCCCCACCGGAATCTCGGCCGTGGTCGGGGTGCCGTTGGTGGTGAGGAACGTCAGGCCCCGGATGCTCTGCATCCCGGCCAGGGTCACCATGAAGGCCGGCAGCGCCAGGTAGGCACTCAATCCGCCCATGACCCCGCCGAGTACCAGCCCGCTGCCGATGGCCAGCACCGTGGCCACCGGCCAGGCGATACCGAAGCCGATCAGGATGGCCACCAGCATGCCCGACAGCGCGGCCACGCTTCCCACCGACAGGTCGATGCCGGCCGTCAGGATCACCACCGTCATACCGATTGCCACGATGCCGGTCAGGCTGGATTGCTGCAGCAGGTTCGCGAGGTTCTGCGAGGTGAGGAATTGCGGCGCGGTGACGGCGGCCACGACGAACAGCGCGATGAAGATGAACAGCAGATTGAACCGCACGATGATGTTCTGCCGGCGGGTGCGCGTGGTGACGGCCCGACCTTCCGCGGCCGCTGGGGTGGATCCCTGAAGTAGATCAGTCATTGTCGGTTCTTCCTGTGACGACGCAGCGGGCGATGTCCGCCGCCGGTGTTGTTCTCGGGTCGAAGGCGGCGATGTTCCGGCCTTCGTGCATGACCCAGATCAGGTCGCAGTTCTCGGTGAGCTCGCTCATCTCACTCGAGGCCATCACCACCCCGACGCCGGACTCGGCCAGGGCCTGAACCTGTTCGAACAGATCGGCTTTCGCGCCGATGTCCAGACCCCGGGTGGGCTCGTCGAGCAACAGCAGGTCGATCCCGCGGGCCATCCACTTGGCCAGCACCACCTTCTGCTGATTGCCGCCCGAGAGCTGGCCGACCGGTTGATCGACGTCGGCGAACTTGACTCCGAGCCGCTGCAGCGGCGGCAGGCACAGGGTCCTCGCGGCCTTGAGCGGGTTGACGCCGAACGGCGCGAGCGCCGCGATGCCGGCGTTGCGCAGGATCGACTGTTCCAAGAACAGGCCCTGGCTCTTGCGGTCCTCGGGCACCAGGCCGATCCCGGCCCGGACGGCGTCACGAGGGGACAGCCGGCTGATTCGGGCACCCGCCATGGTCATGTCGAGCGTGGCGGTGCGGTCGCCGAAGAGGGTGGCCAACAGGGTGGAACGGCCTGCCCCGCCCAGCCCGGCCAGGCCGATGATCTCGCCGCGTCGGACCCGGATGCCTGATACGTCGATCAATCCCGGAATGGTGGCACGGCGAACCTCGAGCAGATCGGCTTTGGCGCCGTCCGGGCGTGGCTGCCGAGGCGACTGAGGCTGCAGGCCACGGCCGATCATCGCCTCGACGAGTTCGTCTTTGGTGACCGTGGCGATGTCGAACACGCCGACGGTGGCCCCGTCCCGCATGACGGTGGCACGGTCACCGATCGCCTTCACCTCGTCGAGCCGGTGGGAAATGTAGATCACCGACTTGCCCGCGGCGGTGAGCTCTCGGATCACCCGGAACACCTCGGCCAGATCGTGGTCGGTGAGCGTGGCGCTCGGTTCGTCCATGACGACGATCCGGGCATCGGTGGTGAGCGCCTTGGCGATTGCGGTGAGCTGCTGGTCGGAGACCGACAGGTTGGCGACGACATCCGATGGTGCGAAGCTGCCGCCGACGCGTGCGATCGCTGCTGCCGCCCGGCGATCGCGTTCCCGGCGGGCGATGAACGGCCCGCGCCCCGGTTCGTGCCCCAGGAACAGATTCTGTGCCACGGTCATGTCCGGCACGAGATCCAGTTCCTGGTAAATGGTGTTGATTCCGGCTCGGACGCCATCGATGGGGGAGTCGAACGAGACTTCTTCTCCGTCGATGACGATCGTTCCGGAATCTGGTGTGTAGGAACCGGAAAGGATCTTCATCAGGGTGCTCTTGCCGGCGCCGTTCTCACCGAGCAGACAGTGCACTTCGCCGCGGGCCACCTCGAGGGTGGCACCGGCGCAGGCTTTGGTGCCCGGGAAGGTCTTCACGATGTCCTGCATACGCAGCGCGATGGTGCGCTCGGGGCTAGGTGTCATGTCGTTGCTCCAGCACGGCTCGGGCCGTTGGTTCATCGGTGATCAGTACCGAGCACAGCCCACTGCTCAGCGCGCCGTTGACGACCGGGACCTTGTGGGACCCGGCGGCCACCGCGATCGCGCAGTGGGTATTTCTGACATCGTCGAGGCTGAGACCGACTGTGCGGCGGTCGATATCGGGATAGGCGAGCTCACCGGTTGCCGTGATGTAGTGGGCGAGAGCATCACCGCAGGCTCCGGCCGATTCGAGCAGCGTCAGTTCGCCGGGGGTGACCGCGCCGGACTCCACCAACACCGACGTCGCGCCCAGCGCCCCGAGCGAGAACAGCAGCGCGTCCGCCGTGCGGGCCCGGGTCAGGACGTCCTGCACGAAACCCTCCGCGTAGAGGGCGTCGCGGGTTTCGATCCGCTCGACGATGGCCGGCACCGGCAGCAGCGTGGCGCGGCCGTTGCCGCTGTGGGCGATGCTGGTCACAATGTTGGCGGCCTTCGTGGGATGCACTGATCGGCTGACGCCGCCGTTGGCCTGGATCACCTCGATTCCGCTGGTCCATCCGCTCGGCAGCACCGCGGCGATCTGCTGCAGGGTGTTGCCCCACGACACCGCCAAGGTGGTGATCCACGAGGCGTTCGTCTTCAGGTAGGTGGCCGCGGCGGTCGCCACGTGCGCACCGGACTCGTCACGGGTGTCCGGGCCCGGGACCACCACGCACTCGCGCAAACCGAACCGGCTGCGCATCTCCACTTCGAGGTCGGCGCGCCGGGCCTGCGGGTGCACGATCTTGATCTGTACGAGGCCGACGGTGCGCGCCTCGTCGAGCAGCCGGCCCACCTTCCATCGGGTCAGGTGCAGTTCGGCGCCGATGTCTTCCTGGGTGCGGCCCTGCTCGTAATAGCACTGGGCGACATAGAGCAGCAGATCGGTGTGGCTGCGATCGGCAGCGGCGCTCATCAGCGCACCACCCGAAGCGGGCCGCCGCCCACAGGCCCGGCGTCGCCGTCGGCGGTGTCGCACATGATCGGGCGCAATGCTGCGGTCAGCCGCTGGTAGTCAGCGAACGTCTGCTCGTAGACGGCGGTCCGTTTCGAGTCGGGTTCCAGGAGTCGAACCTTGGGGGCGAACAATCGAGAACCCGCACCGAGGCTGGGCACGATCCCGGCGGCGGTCGCGGCGATCACCGCGCAGGCCCGCAGGGTGAGATTCTCGCCGATCACCAGTTCGGCGGGCCGGCCGAGCATGTCGATGGTGACCTGCTGCCACAAGGAGTTTCGTTCGATGCCGCCGGAGAAGACCAGGCGGGTACAGGGCACCCCGGACCGTTCGAAAGAGTCGATGACGCTGCGGGTTCCGCAGGCCACCGCCTCCACCATGGCCCGGTAGAGCTCGGCCTTGGTGGTGCCGAGGGTCAGTCCGATCACCGCGCCGCGCAGCCGGGCCTCGCGGTGTGGCGTGCGGTTACCCATGAAGTAGTCGAGGGCGCGCAACCCGTGGCCGGCCGGGTCGACTGCGGTGGCCTGCTCGATCAGCCCGGCCAAGTCGTCGCGGGGGACACCCATGATGGATTCACCGGTCCATTTGAGGACCGAACCGCTGGTCACCTGTCCGCCTTCGACGAGCCACCTGTTGTGGGACAACGCGTTTGGGTAGGGGCCCCAGACCTCGTTGGAGGTGGTCGGCTGATCGATCTCGGTGACGATGGCCGAGGACGTGCCGGACACGATGGACACCAACCCGTCCGTCGTGCCGCCACAGGCCAGCAGGGAGACGTGTGCGTCGATGCCGCCGACGGCGACGACCGCGGTGTTCGTGATACCGAGATCAGCGGCCGCGCTGTCGCTGAGGGTGCCGGCGACCCCGCCGACCGGGACGATGTCGTCCGGCAACTTGGCGACGAGATCGTCCATACCCAATGCGGCGTACAGGTCTACCGGGAATCGCCCGGCGATCGCGTCGTAGTTGTATTTGCAGACTGCGTTCATCTGCGACCCCACCCAGCGGCCGGTCAGCCGGAAGGTGAGGTAGTCGACGGCTTCGACGATGCGGGCCGCCGAACGGTAGCTCTCGGGATCATTCTTCTTGAGCCACATCGCTTTGGGCAGAAGCCATTCGGCGGCATCGGATCCGCCCGACCACTCCAGGATCGGATGTTGGCGGCTCAGTTGTGCGGTCCGCTCGGATTCGGCAGCCCCGCGTGCGTCCATCCACAGGATCGCCGGACGTAGTGGCGTGCCGTCCGCGTCAACGATCGCCACCGTCGAGGCCGTGGTCGAGGCGGCGATCGAGATGACGTGGCCGGCCGCTCGGCAACCGTCGGTATCGAGTAGCTGACGGGTCGCGGCGGTGACGGCGGCCCACCAGTCCCGCGGGTCCTGCTCGGCCCAACCCGGCCTGGGGTGGTTGGTCGAGTAGGGGCGATGGGCCGTGCCCAGCGGGGTGCCGTCCTCGGTGAAGGCGCCGATGCGGGCGCCCTCGGTGCCGAGGTCGATCGTCAGAAGGATTCCCATGGGTTCAGTCCTTGTTGGGCAGGAACAGCACTTTTGACGAGAAGATCGAGCGGTCGCCGAGTTGTTGCATCATGTCCGGGAGGGCCGATAGCGGCAGTTCGTGGGTGATCATGAACTCCCACTTGAGTTTTCCTTCGGCCATCATCTGGGCCGAGGTGCGCCACTCGTCACCGGGGAACGGCGCCGAGAAGGAGTTCCACGAACCGTGCAGGCTGGTTTCGAGTCGCATGAACTGGTTGAAGGTGTCCTTCTCCAGCGTCACCGGTGCGTGCGGGATGCCGACGAACACGGCGTGCCCGTGCGGGCCGGTGAGATTCGCTGCCATGTCGGCCGTCGCGGGCACACCCGCGGACTCGAGCACGATGTCGAAACCGCGACCGCCCAGGGCGCGGGCCTCCTCGACGTTCTGCACGGCGTGCGTGGCACCGGCCTCCCGCACCATCGCCGCCTTTTCCTCGCTGAGGTCGACCGCGACGATCTGGCCGGCACCGTGCAGCTTCGCCCATTGCACGGCGAAGAGCCCGATCGGGCCGGCGCCGATCACCAGGACGCGGTGACCGGCCCGCAGGTCGGTCTTCCACAGCCCGTGCAGGGCGATGGCGGCAGGGTCGAGCATCGCCGCGGCGCGGGGATCGATGCCCGCCGGTAGCTTCAGCAGATTGCCGACCGGGCTGACCACGTACTGCGCGTACGCGCCGTCGGATCGGCTGCCGAAATAGTCGTAGTTCTCGCACAGTCCGAACGCGCCCTTGGCGCAGAATTCGCAACCGCGGCAGGGGATGAGCGGGGGCACCGACACCAGTTCGCCAACGTCGAATCCCTCGACGTCGGAGCCGAGTTCGGTCACCCAACCGGAGAACTCGTGTCCGCAGATGATGGGCATGACGTATCCGCCGTTGCGCAGCATCCTGGGGATGTCGGAACCGCAGACGCCGCAGGCGGCGACTTTCAGCAGTACCTCACCGGGTCCGGGTCTGGGTACCGGTGCGGACTCCACCCGGATGTCGCCCGGCGCGTACATCACGGCCGCGGTCATGGTGTCGGGCAGGCTCGGGGACGCCGACAGGGTGGTCGGGGCGGGGGCCTCGGTTGTCATCGAAGCTGTCTCCTCGTGTGTTGTGGTGGGTGACGCGGGGTTGCCCGGCTTATTCGGCCCGGGCGAAAGTCGACGTGCCCTCGAGTGAGGCCGCGTTGGCCTTGTTCACCAAACTCGTTCCGGCGTCGACGAATTCCGGCACGGACTCACCGCGGGCCACCTTGACCGCGGTATCGATGGCCAGTTGTCCCTCGGCGGTGGGGTCGTTGAGTGCGGTGGCGATGTACTGGTCGCCGGTGGCTATGGCGCGTACCGCTTCCATGAGGCCGTCGACCCCGAAAACCTTGACGTCGGTGCGGTTGTTCTCGGTGAGGACCTGTAGGGCGCCCAGGGCCATGTCGTCGTTCTGGGCGTAGACACCCTTGAGGTCGGGGTGCGCCTGCAGCAGATCCTGCATCGCGGTGACGGCCTTGGAGCGGGTGTAGTCGGCATACGGCCCGTCCACCACGGTGATGTTGGGCTGCGCCGCCACCGCGGCCTTGAAACCGTCGCCGCGGTCACGGGCCACCGCGCCGCCGGCGTCGCCCTGGATCTGGATGATCTTGCCGCCCGCCGGGCCCAGTGTGTCGACGGCGGCCTTGCCGACCAGCTCGCCCATGGCCTTGTTGTCGCGGCCGACAAACGTCGCCGCCCCCTTCTCGACCGGCCGATCCACGGTGACGACCTCGATGCCGGCCGCCTCGGCGGCGACCAGCGACGGCGTCACGCCCTTGGGGTCGACGGGGTTGATCACCAGCACGTTGACCCCGCGCGTGATCAGGTCCTGGACATCGTTGTTCTGTTTGGTCACATCGCCGTTGGCGTCGGCGTAGAAGAATTCGTGTCCCTGGGATTCGGCCTGCCCCCGGGCCGCATCGGTGAGCCCGACGTAGAACGGGCTCTGCTGGGTCGCCTGACTGAAGCCGATCTTCACGGGCCCGTCGACTACCGTGTTGGTGCTTCCGGCGGAGTTGTCGCCGGGTACCGAGCAGCCGGTCGAGGCCATCGCCATTGCGGCGCCGAGCGCGATTCCGGAGAGGGCTTTTGCGAGTCTCACTGTTCCTCCTAGCTGTGCGCGATCGTGACGGGGCCCGCGCATGACGTCCATCACGTTAGGAACCAAGATGTAGCCGCGTCAACATATGCGCATAACTTTGCTCATATGAGCAGTCGCTGGCCGTCCGACCCGCGTGAGCAGCGGTTTTTCGGCATTGGTGCGGCGTGAGACGTGCGGCTCGTCGGCGGTCCGCCGATACTGGACCGCATGGCTGACTCCAGTGATGTCGCACTCGAGCCGATCGGATCGGTACACCGCACGCCCGTCGGCCGTGAGGCCACCGAGCCGATGCGTGAGGACATCCGGTTGCTCGGCGCAATCCTCGGGGACACCGTGCGCGAGCAGAACGGTGCTGAGGTCTTCGACCTGGTCGAGCGCGCTCGCGTGGAATCGTTCCGGGTCCGCCGATCGGAGATCGATCGTTCCGAGCTGGCGGATCTGTTCTCCGGCATCGACGTTCGCCGGGCCATCCCGGTGATCCGGGCCTTCACCCACTTCGCGCTACTGGCCAACGTCGCCGAGGACATCCACCGGGAGCGCCGCCGGGCCGTCCACGAAGCAGCCGGCGAGCCGCCGCAGGACAGCAGCCTGGCCGCGACGTACCGCAAGCTCGATTCGGCCGACCTCGACGGGCCGGCGGTGGCCGCCGCGTTGAGCGGCGCTCTGGTGGCTCCGGTGATCACCGCTCACCCCACCGAAACCCGGCGCCGCACCGTGTTCGACACCCAGCACCGGGTCACCGAGCTGATGCGGCTGCGTCTGCACGGGCAGACCCACACTCCCGACGGCCGTGATATCGAGGTCGAGTTGCGCCGCCACATCCTCACGCTGTGGCAGACCGCGCTCGTACGGCTGTCCCGGCTCAAGATCTCCGACGAGATCGAAACCGGCCTGCGCTATTACCCAGCGGCGTTCTTCGAGGTGATCCCACAGGTCAACGCCGCGGTGCGGACGGCGTTGCAGGCCCGCTGGCCCGATGCGCATCTACTGGAACAACCGATCCTGAGACCGGGAAGCTGGATCGGCGGTGACCGGGACGGCAATCCGAACGTGGACGCGGCCGTGGTGCGGCTGGCCACCGGCCGGGCCGCCCATGTGGCCTTTGCGCACTACTTCGCCGAGATCACCGCTCTGGAAGAAGAACTGTCGATGTCGGGGCGGCTGGTCGCGGTCACTGACGGGCTGATGGCGCTGGCCGATTCCTGCCATGAGCCGGCCCGAGCCGACGAGCCCTACCGGCGGGCGCTGCGGGTGATCCATGCCCGGCTGACCGCCACCGGTCGAGAGGTCCTCGACGAGCAGCCCGAACACGAACTGGATCTGGGGCTTGATGCCTACCGCACCCCGGAGGAATTCCTGGCCGATCTCGACACCGTCGACGCGTCACTGCGTGTCAGCGGCAGTGCGATACTGGCCGACGATCGGATGGCCCGGCTGCGAGAAGCCGTGCGGGTCTTCGGATTCCACCTGTGTGGCCTGGACATGCGGCAGAACTCCGAGGTGCACGAGCAGGTGGTCGCCGAGCTGTTGGCCTGGGCCGGTGTGCATCCCGATTACGCCTCGCTGCCGGAGTCCCGGCGGGTGGAAATACTCGCCGGTGAGATCGCCACTCGCCGACCGCTGATCGGAGACGGTGCCGAGCTGTCTGAGCTGGCCCGCAAGGAACTCGACATCGTGGCCGCCGCGGCCCGGGCGGTCAGCGTGTTCGGAGCCCAAGCCGTGCCCAACTACATCATCTCGATGTGTCAGTCGGTTTCGGATCTGCTTGAGGCCGCGGTGCTACTGAAAGAGGCCGGCCTGCTCGATGTTTTGGGGGCGGCTCACGGCGGACACGTGTTCGCGCCCGTCGGCATCGTGCCGCTCTTCGAAACCATCGACGATCTCCAGCGGGGAGCGTCGATCCTTGAGGCGGCGCTGGAGCTCCCGGTGTACCGCAGCATCGTCACCGCGCGTGCTCGGCATCAGGAGGTGATGCTGGGGTATTCGGACTCCAACAAAGATGGCGGCTATCTGGCGGCGAACTGGGCGCTGTACCGGGCCGAACTGGATCTCGTGGAGGCGGCCCGCCGGACCGGGATCAGGTTGCGGCTCTTTCACGGTCGAGGCGGCACCGTCGGCCGCGGCGGCGGGCCCAGCTATGACGCGATCCTGGCTCAGCCGCCCGGAGCGGTGCAGGGTTCGTTGCGGATCACCGAACAGGGCGAGGTGATCGCCGCCAAATACGCCGAACCGCGGATCGCCCACCGCAACCTCGAGACGTTGTTGGCCGCGACGCTCGAATCCACCCTGCTCGACGTCGAGGGGCTGGGGGATGATGCCGAGCCGGCCTACCGGGTGCTCGACGAGCTGGCGGCCCTCGGCCGGCGGGCGTATGCCGAACTGGTCCACGAGACACCGGGATTCGTCGAATACTTTCAGGCGTCGACCCCGGTCAGCGAGATCGGGGCGCTCAACATCGGCAGCCGGCCCAGCTCCCGCAAGCCGACCACGTCGATCGCCGACCTGCGGGCCATCCCGTGGGTCCTGGCCTGGAGCCAGTCCCGGGTGATGTTGCCGGGTTGGTACGGCACCGGCACCGCGTTCGAGCAGTGGATCGGTGGCGACGAGTCCCGGCTGGCGGTCCTGCAGGATCTCTACGCCCGGTGGCCGTTCTTCCGCACCGTGCTGTCGAACATGGCGCAGGTGATGGCGAAGTCGGATCTTGGCTTGGCCGCCCGGTATTCGGAACTGGTGGCCGACGAAGAACTGCGGGCCAGGGTGTTCGACAAGATCGTGGCCGAGCACGGCCGCACGATCGCGACGTACAAACTCATCACCGGTCAGGAGGATCTGCTGGCCGACAACCCGGCCCTGGCGCGCTCGGTGTTCAACCGGTTCCCGTATCTCGAACCGCTCAATCATCTGCAGGTCGAGTTGCTGCGCCGATACCGCGCGGGTGACGCCGACGAGTTGGTGCAGCGCGGAATCCTGCTCACCATGAGCGGATTGGCCACCGCACTTCGTAACAGCGGCTGAGCCGACATCTCGGGAGATTACAGGTGGGCGCTCGCGCGGATTCGGTTGACCATCCCGCGAACCGCGTTCTCCGTCGCGGCCAGCGGCGACATCACCGCCTCGCCGATACCGACGATCGCCTCGACGCGGTCCACGATGGCTTCCAGGCGGTCGACCACACCGATCAGCCGAGGCGCGAGTTCGTCGATCCGGGTGATGGTGTCGTTGAACCGATCGAGGGTGGCATCCAGACCTCCGGTCGACTTGTTGAGATCGACCAGGGTATTGCTGAGGTCGGTGAGCAGGGTGTCGACCTGTTCCACCGTCATGTCAGCGTTGAGCGCGGCCTGCGTCAGTGTCCGAATCCGCTGCCGTCCCGAGGCCGGGCGGGCGCGGCCGTCGCCTTTGTCTGCCATGTCACACAGTATGGCGTGCGGGTCTCACCTGTCGGTCACAACGTGCGGATCACATTCGATGGTCTCGACTCCCGCGTCGTGCAGATGCTCGCGCCAGGCGTCGTCGAGGTGGTTGGTGACCAACACGTCGACGTCGGTCCAGGCCAGCGATCCGGCGATCGCGCTCTGTCCGACCTTGGCGGCGTCGGCGAGGATCGCCACGCGTCGTCCCTGTCGGGCCATCGCCGAGGCGATCTCGGCGTCGGGCAGGCTGTTGAACCGAACGCCCATGTCGAGATCGAGCCCGTCGCAACCGAGAAACGCGATGTCCACACGTAATTGGGCGATCGCCGCGGTTGCCAGCGGACCGCTGGTGCCGAACGACGAGGCACGCAGGGAACCCCCGATCACGTGTACCTCGAACGAGGGCACACTCGCGAGCCGCTCTCCGATGTTGAGCCCGGAGGTGGCCATCCACAGCGGTTGGGCTCCGGAGGCGAGTTCCTCGGCCAGCGCCAGGGTGGTGCTGCCGTCGTTGAGCAGGAGCGACGAGCGAGGCTTCACCATGGCGGCGGCGGCCACCGCGATCGCGCCCTTGTCCCGGGCGTTGCGCCGCCGCCGCAGATCGAAGGCCTCGTCGAGGGTGCTCGACGCCGCCGCCAGCGACGCGCCACCGCGCACCCGTTTGACGAGGCCGCGTCGCTCGAGGGCCGAGAGGTCTCGCCGGATCGTCGGCGTGCTCGCCCCTGTCGCACGCTGCATGTCTTCCAGAGACGCGAACGGTTGACGCGACAGCAGGTCGAGCAGGTGCGCGTGACGCTCCTCGGCATGTTGTTCCGGCACAGCCCAACACTGTACTGAGAATCAATTTCGATCACACTATTGATGTAGTTGATCGATTGTGATTCGATCTCTTCTTGTTATCGCACGCAGCGGAGGTTTTTGTTGCCAGTCAAGCCGTTGACGCCCCGCGGTCCGGTGACCCGGGTGTGGGCCGGGATCGACCAGGGCACCACGAGTACCCGGACCAACCTCTACGACGACGCCGGCAATTGCGTGGCCACGGCCCGTCGCCAGTCCTCGACCACCCATCCGTTCCCGGGCTGGGACGAGCAGGACGGCAATGCGTTGGTCGCGGCGATCGAGGAGACGCTGCGCGAGGCACTGGCCTCGGTGGCCGGGGCGGAACTGGGCGGCATCGGCCTGGCGAATCAGGGCGAATCGATCATCGCCTTCGACCGGCGTACCGGTGAACCGCTCTCGAAGGCAATTCTGTGGTCAGACCGCCGTGCCGGTGCGGTTGTCGAGCCGATGCTCGGCACGGCAGCCGCCACGCGAATCGCACAGGTCACCGGTCTGCAGCTGGACCCGTACTACTCGGCGGCCAAGATCGCCTGGACGTTACGCAACGTGCCCGAGGTGGCCGCTGCGGCCGCAGCGGGAACACTTGCGATCGGAACGCTCGACGCGTTTTTCATGTTCCGGCTGGCCGGGGGCGCCTTCGTCACCGATCCGTCGACGGGTAGCCGAACGCAGTTGATGGATCTCGATCAGCTGCAGTTCGACCAGGACTGCGCTGCGGCATTCGGCATCGATCTCGATCTGCTGCCGTGGATGGTCAACACCGTCTTCGACGAACCGCTGCCGACCACACTGGGCGCGCCGCTGTACGCCAGCGCCACCGATCAACTGGCCGCGATGGCCGCCCTCGGCGCCGTCTCTCCCGGCGACACGAAAATCACCTATGGCACCGGGTGTTTCATCGACGCGAACGTCGGTCCGAGCCCGCGGCGGCCCGGCCACGGTCTGATGCCGACCTACGCGTGGGCCATTCCAGGGGAGCCGAAGGCATGGGCGGTCGAAGGTGGGGTGTTCAGCGCCGCGACGGCCGTGGACTGGCTGGTCGGGCTTGGCCTCGCCGACGATGCTTCGCACGTGGGTGAGCTCGCCGCGGCCTGCGCGGCGGCGGCGGATTTCGACCTGCGGATGGAACATCCGTTGTTCTCACCGAGTTTCACCGGGATCGGCGCGCCGTGGTGGCGTGCCGATGCCGCAGGCGTGTTCGCCGGGCTCCGGGCATCCACCGATCGGCACGACCTCGCCTTCGCCGTGCTCGACGGGATCGCCCACCGGGTTGCCGACGTGGTCGATGCCGTCGACGCCGAACTCGGCGCCGTCGCCGGGCTGCGCGCCGACGGAGGACTGAGCGTCAACGCGGCGCTGATGCAACGACAAGCAGATCTGTGCGGCCGGCCGATCGCCATCGCCGATCATCACGACAACACCGCCGCGGGCGCGGCCGGGCTGGCGGCGATCGGTGCCGGTGAACTCGACTTGGCCGGCCTGGCCGCGCGGGCCAGGTTCACCCACACCGTGGAACCGAAGCTGAGGGACCGATACCGCACCGTCGAGCGCGCCCGGTGGAACGAGTTCATCGGGGCGACAAGGGCTCTCGACCCACCGGTATTGAACCAGGCTGCCCGGGGGCAGGACGGTGATCGGAAGTGATGGGTACACAGCACTACGACATTGCGGTGATTGGGGCCGGGGTGATCGGTGCGGCGATCGCCGCCGAGCTGTCCCGGAACTCGGTGCGGGTCGTGTGGTTCGAGGCGGCCCATGATGTTGCCGAAGGTGCCAGCAAGGCCAACTCCGCCATCGCCTGCAGCGGATACGACATGCCGCCGGGAAGCCTGGAATCCGGCCTGATCCGGCAGACCAGCCCGCACTGGGAAGAGTTGTGCCGCGCCCTGGACGTACCGTTTTCCCGAATCGGCGCGTTGTCCCTGGCGTTTGACGACGAGGACAGTGAATCGCTGAATCTCCTTGCCGCTCAAGCCGGCGAAGCCGGCATCGACGTCGAGATGGTCGACGGTGCCGCTCTGCGCCAGTTGGCGCAGACCGCGGCACCCGCTGCCACCAAGGCGCTCCACGTGCCGGCCGAGGGGATCATCGATCCGATCCGGCTGACGATCGGTTTGGCGAAACTGGCTGTGCTCAACGGGGTCGAGCTGCGCCGCTCGACACCGGTCACCGGATTCTGGCATCACGCATCGGGGGAGATCAGCCATGTCGTGACCTCCTCCGGCGCATATGCCGTCGGCGCGGTCGTCAACGCCGCCGGGGTGAACGCGGATCTGATCACCGAAGCGGCTGCCGCGGAGCCGTTTACGATGTGGCCCCGCAAAGGTCAGTTCATGCTGCTCGACCGCGCGGTGGGGCATTCGGTACCCAAGATCATGTGCACCGCACCCACGCCGCATACCCGGGGAATCTACGCGGTGCCCACCACGAACCGGACCGTCCTGGTGGGGCCCACCGCGGTGGACGGACAGGATCGTGCGGACAAGGCCACGGACGGGGACACCCTCGATCAGGTGTGGGAACGGGCCAGACGGCTACTGCCGCCCGGTATCCGCCGCAGACACGTGACCAAGGTGTTTTCCGGTCTGCGTCCGGCCAGTGACCGCACCTACCGGCTCGAGGTGTCCCCGAAGGTGCCGAACCTGGTGCATGCCGCGGGAATCCGCTCCACCGGCGTCTCTGCGGCTCCGGAGGTCGCGCGTTATGTGGCGAACCTCGTTTCCGCCGAAATCCTGGCGCTCAAGCCCAAAAGCCGAGTTACCGAATCGATTCCGGTACTCGATCGGTTGGCTGAGCTGGACACCGACACTGCGGCCGGCAGCTTCGTGAGCGCACCCGGTGCTGCCCCGGATCAACACCCCATGGTGGTGTGCGCGTGCGAGCACGTGACCGCAGCCGAGATCGCCGCGGAATGCCGGGGGCCGGTGCCCGCGACATCCGTCGACGGAATACGTAAACGCACCAGGGCGACCGCCGGCCGGTGTCAGGGCGCGTACTGCGCGGTGGGCGTCAGCTTCATCCTGTCCGCAGCCACCGGAGAACAACCTGGTGAGGTTCGCCAAGGCGAACCCGGATCGCAGTGGGAGACCGATGCCCGATGAGCACTGTCCGACCCCGCATCGCCATCGCCGGCTCGGGTCTGGCCGGCCTGCACTGTGCCGTGAACCTGGCGTCGTCGGCCGAGGTCACCGTCTACGAGCGGCTGCCGGTTCCCGGCGGTGAACACTGGGAGGACGGCGAACACCACGCCCTGGTACGTCAGGCGCGGCGCGGCGGCGTCCGATTCGCCGCGGGCACCCAGGTGGTCCGATGGGAAGGTGATCGGCTGCTGGCCGTCGGCGAAGGAGGCGGGATCGCCGCTGCCGACGCGCTCGTCGTCGCCACCGGTCACCGGCCTCCTACCCGCGCCGAACTACGGATCGACGGAAACCGTTGCGCCGGAGTGGTACCGGCCACGCTGGCGCTACACCTGCTCCAACAACAGGTCGATCTGGGTCATCACGTCGTCGTTGTCGGCGACTCGGACTGGGCGGCCGAGTGCATCGCGCTGATGACGGCGCAGCAGGACCACGCCTCGATCGTATGGGTCGGTGCCGCGGCCCGGCCCGCACACCCGAGCGTGACGCTGCTGCCGGATGCCAGGGTCACCGCGACCCATGGGATGCCGAGGATCACCGGGGTCACCGTCGAATCCGCGCCGGCCGTCGAGCAGGTGGTCTGCGACTGCTTGATCCTGGCCGGTCCGGCCGTGGCGTACCGGAACATCGACGGTGCCGTCCTGGACGACGAACCTGCCGTGTTCGCCCAACGACACCCCGAAACCACGGACAGCTCCGCACGGATCGGCCTGTTGGCGGCCCGACACGCGCTCGCCGTCGGCCGGGCCGCACCCCACACCCACATACCCGTGCTTCCCAGGATTGGACTGCCCCGATGAAAGTAACCTCGCCCGTCGGCGAATTCCCCTACACCTTCGAGCGTATCCGGATCGACGGCATGCGCATCGTGGCCGAGGGCCGGATGGGGACGTGGCCGGCACGCATCGAAGTCGGTGTCTCCGACATCCCCGCGGCGATCCGTGGCGGTATGGCGGCCGCTGCGCTCGGCGCCGCCCTCACCGTCGGGGCCCGCCGGTACCGAAATCGCAAGCAGCTCAACCACTAGACCCCACTCCGTCCGAAAGAGCCTCAGACATGGCCACATTGGGAAACATCGTCATCTATCTCATGATGGCGTTCGTCGTCATCGGTGCGTGCGCATTGGCATTCCGCGGTGATCGAGGAATCGGCCGGGAGTTCAAAGAGGGGATTTACGCCCTCGGCCCGCTGTTCGTGCCCGTCGCCGGCATCATGGCCGGGTTGCCGTACCTGGCCTGGTTCGTCGAACACGTCCTCGGCAAGATCTATGCCCCCTTCGGGGCCGATGCGGCGATGGCGGCGACCACCCTGATCGCCAGCGACATGGGCGGCTACCAACTCGCCAAGGCGACCGCTGATTCCACCGGAGCCTGGATGACGGCGTCGATCACCGGCTTCCTGTCCGGAGCCACGATCTCTTTCATCATCCCGGTCGGTCTGGCGATCCTCAATGTGCGGGACCACAAGTACTTCGCGCTCGGCATCATGAGCGGCATCCTCACCGTCCCGATCGGTGTCCTGGTCACGATGGGCATCCTGATCACCACCCACTCGCCGGTCCGTGACTCGGTCACCACAGACGGTGCCTCGACGGCGACCCTCGACGGCTTCGGCATCGGCGACGTCCTGATCAACATGTTGCCGGTCATCATTGTCACGGTGGCCATCGCGGCCGGGTTGTACTTCGCCACCCGGGCCATGATCACGGGGTTCATCTGGTTCGGCCGCATCCTCAACGCCGCCATCTATCTGGCGTTGGCGGTCTCGATCGTGGACCACGTCACCGGCTTCTTCAGCTCACGGCTCAGTTGGTGGGGATTCGAACCGATCATCGCGACCGCGGACGATCAGATGCGGGCCCTGGAGGTCGTCGGCAACATCGCCATCGTGTTGGCCGGGGCGTTTCCGTTGGTCTATGCGATCCGCACCTACGTGGACAAGCCGCTCACGGTGATCGGCAAACGCCTGGGCATCAGCACCGAGGGCACCGCCGGGCTGCTCGCTGCCACCACCAACATGCTGGCGGCTTTCCACCTCATCCGCAGCATGCCGGCCAAGGACAAGGTGCTCGTCGTCGCTTTCGGCACCACGAGTTCGGCACTGATCGGCGACCATCTGGCCTTCACCGCCAACTTTCAGCCAAATCTCATCGCCCCGTTGATGATCGGCAAGGTCGTCGCGGGCGTCACGGCGATGCTCTTGGCGCTGTGGATCGCCGTGCCGACCGCCAAGCGTCTGGAGCGCGAGGACGCCGAAACCGAAACCGATCTCACCGACGACGACGCCGAGCGCACGGACGACGAGGACCAGCAGTCCCCGGAACCCGCACGGTCGTGATGCCAGGGAACCAAACGGGGACGAACTACGTCTGAATGAATGTGCGGCAATTCTGCGAACCCCCCACCCGGTCGGCCGTCACGGCTGACCGGGTGGCTTCCGATCAACTGGTCGCCGACTATCTGGCCGGCTACGCCGAGGCGTTGGCCGACGCCGGCGAGTGCCGTGGCGGCACAGACGAGTGATGTCGGCTCAGAGCTTGCTTGCGGCCGCGTCGTCGAGTAACCACACGGTGCGCTCGCGACCGATCGCGCCGGCTGCGGGGATGTCGGTCGGTTCGGCCCCGCCCAAGGCTGCGGCCACCGCGTCGGCCTTGGCCGCACCGGAGACCACCAGCCACACCTCACGCGCGTTCTGAACGGCCGGCAGCGTCAACGTGATTCGCCGCGGCGGCGGTTTGGGGGAGTCGGAGACCCCGACGACCAGACGCCGGCTTTCGCGCACCGCGGCGGTGTCCGGGAACAGTGAGTTGATATGTCCCTCTGGGCCCATACCGAGCAGATGCACATCGAACCCGGGGCCTGGGGCATCGAAGTTGGCTTCCAACAGCTGCGCGTAGCCGGTGGCGGCCGCTTCGAGGTCGTCGCCGAATTCACCGTCGCTGGCGGCCATGGCATGTACGTTCACGTCCGGGATCCCGACATGGTCCAAGAGCGCCTCACGGGCCTGCTTGTCGTTGCGCTCGTCGTCGTCCTGCGGCACGAACCGCTCGTCGCCCCAGTAGACGTGCACCTTCGTCCAGTCGATCTCGTCACCGCGCGCGGCGACGCGCTTGAGCAGGCCGATCCCCGTACCCCCACCGGTGAGCACGATGGTCGCCTGATGCCGCTCGGCGATCGCCGACTTGATGGTGTCCACCAACCGGTCGCCCGTGGCGGCCACCAGGGTGTCGGCGTCGGCATGACGTTCGATCACTGTGCTCATACGTATCGGACCTTGTCGATTCCCTTGAGTGCGTCGTAATAGATCTCGTCGGCGTCGAGGCGACGCAGGTCCTCGGCCAGACATTCCTTGGCCTCGCGGCGGGCCAAGGGCACCAACGCATCCGGCTTGCCGGTACGGCTCAACACCGCCGTCACGCCGGTCTGCGGACGGGTCAGCGTCACGGTTTCGCTGGGCCGGGTGAGTTCGACCTTCAACTCACCGACCGCGCGGGTCACCGGTCCGTCGATCCGCCGGGCCAACCAGCCGGCCATGATGTCCAGTGCCGGTTCGTCTTTGAGTCCGGAGACCAACGCCGAGGTGATGGGCTCGTGCGGCGGCTGGTCGACCGCCGCGGCGAGCAACGCCCGCCAGTACGTGACGCGGCTCCAGGCCAGGTCGGTGTCGCCCGGGGTGTATCCGTCCAGCCTGCTCTTGATGCAGGACAGCGGATCGGCACCGTTGGTGGCGTCGGTGATCCGGCGAACCGCCAACTTGCCCAACGGATCCTGGGCCGGTACCGCAGGCGCCAGATCGGGCCACCAGGTCACCACCGGCGTGTCGGGAAGCAGAAACGGCGTCACCACGCTGCTGGCATGGTTGGCCAGCGGACCCGACAAACGCAGCACCACCACCTCGTTGGCGCCGGCGTCACGGCCCACCCGCAGCTGGGCGTCCAACCGGGCCTCGGTGGTCAGCCGGTCTCCAGGGATGACCACGATCACGCGACACGGATGCTCCCGGCTGGCGACGTTGGCCGCGTCGATCGACTCCTCCAGCATCGCCTCGGAATCGGTGGAAATGACCAGCGTCAGCACCCGGCCGAGGGTGATCGCGCCACCCTCTTCCCGCATCGCGACGATCTTCTTGTTGATCGCTCCGGTATTCGTGTCGGGCAGATCGACAATCATGGCTCGGCTCCTTCGCGGATCACGGCCGCCTCCATTCCCGCCCCGTCCGACGCAGCATCTCGAACGCCGAATCAGGGCCCCACGTTCCGGCCTCGTACGGGTCGGGCTTTCCGTGCGTGGCCCAGTACTCCAGCGCGGGATCGAGGATCTTCCACGACAATTCGACCTCGGCGTTGACCGGGAACAGCGACGGTTCGCCCAGCAACACGTCGAGGATCAGGCGCTCGTAGGCCTCCGGTGACTCCTCGGCGAACGCCGAGCCGTAGGAGAAGTCCATGCTGACATCGCGGACCTCCATGATGTGGCCGGGAACCTTGGACCCGAACCGCAAGGTGATGCCTTCGTCGGGTTGCACCCGGATCACCAGTGCGTTCTGGCCGAGTTCATCGGTCATCGTGGCATCGAAGGGCAGGTGCGGCGCCCGCTTGAACAGCAGGGCGATCTCGGTGACCCTGCGGCCCAAGCGTTTTCCGGTCCGCAGATAGAACGGGACACCTGCCCAGCGGCGGGTGTCCACGTCCAGGGTGATGGCGGCGAACGTCTCGGTGGTCGAGGTCTTCGAAAATCCCTCCTCGTCGAGGAGTCCGACCACTTTCTCGCCGCCCTGCCAGCCCGCAACGTACTGCCCGCGGGAGGTGGTCTCGTCCAGCGGCTCGGCCAGCCGGGTGGCCGAGAGCACCTTGATCTTCTCGGCCTGGAGTTCGGCGGGGGAGAAGCTGACCGGTTCTTCCATCGCCGTCAGCGCCAGCAGTTGCAACAGGTGGTTCTGGATGACGTCGCGGGCCGCACCCACACCGTCGTAATAGCCGGCGCGGCCACCGAGACCGATGTCCTCGGCCATCGTGATCTGCACGCTGTCGACGTAGTGCGAGTTCAGCACCGGTTCGAACAACTCGTTGGCGAAGCGCAACGCCAGGATGTTCTGGACGGTCTCCTTGCCCAGGTAGTGGTCGATGCGGAACACCGAGGACTCCGGGAACACGCTGTTGACCACCGCGTTGAGCTCTTCGGCGCTCTTGAGATCGTGACCGAAGGGCTTCTCGATGACCACCCGGCTCCAACTCTCGCCGTCTGATCCGCTCCTCACGTCCGCAGCAGCCTTGTCGGCCAGCCCCGACTTCGACAACTGCTCACAGACCTGAGGGAACGACTTCGGCGGGATCGACAGGTAGAACGCATGATTGCCGCTGGTGCCGCGCTCCACATCGAGTTTTTCCAGGGTCTCTTTCAACCGCTCGAAGGAGGCGTCGTCATCAAAGGTGCCCTGCACGAACCGGAAACCTTCGGCCAATCGGTCCCAGACTTCCTGGCGGAACGGCGTGCGCGCGTGCTGTTTGACCGCGTCGTACACGATCTTGCCGAAGTCCTCGTCCTGCCAGTCGCGTCGCGCGAAGCCCACCAGCGCGAAGCTCGGGGGCAACAGGCCGCGGTTGGCCAGGTCGTAGATCGCCGGCATCAGCTTCTTGCGGGCAAGGTCACCGGTAACCCCGAAGATCACCACCGCGCATGGCCCGGCGATGCGGGGCATGCGCTTGTCGCGCTTGTCCCGCAGCGGGTTGTGCCACGTGGTGCCCGCGTCGGCGACCGTCATCGTGCGGCGGCGTCGAGTTGGCCCTGGGTCGCGTCGAGCAGTTCCTGCCACGACTTCTCGAACTTCTCGACGCCTTCGTCTTCGAGCACCTTGAACACGTCGGCCACATCGATGCCGACCGCACTCAGCTTGTCGAAGACCTCCTGTGACGCCGCAGCGGTGCCGCTGATGGTGTCTCCGGTGATCTTGCCGTGGTCGGCCACGGCTTCGATCGTCTTCTCCGGCATGGTGTTCACCGTGTCGGCGGCCACCAACTCGGTGACATACAGGGTGTCTGGATAGTCCGGGTTCTTCACGCCGGTCGAGGCCCACAGCACCCGCTGCACCCGGGCGCCGTCGCCCTTGAGTGCCGCGAACCGCTCGCTGCCGAAGACCTCCTCATAGGCGGCGTAGGCCAGACGTGAGTTGGCCACGCCGGCCTGGCCGCGCAGCGCCAGTGCATCCTGACTGCCGAGCTTGTCCAGCCGGTTGTCGATCTCGGTGTCCACCCGCGAGACGAAAAACGAGGCGACCGAATGGATCTTCGACAGATCGTGGCCGGCCTCCTTGGCCTTCTCCAACCCGGCGAGGTAGGCGTCCATGACCGCGCGGTGCCGTTCCACGGAGAAAATCAGCGTCACGTTGACCGAGATGCCCTCGGCGATCACCGCGGTGATCGCGGGCAGGCCCGCCAGCGTGGCCGGGATCTTGATCAGCAGGTTGGGCCGGTCCACGATCTTCCACAGCTCGATGGCCTGCAGGATCGTCTTGTCGGTGTCGTGCGCCAGCCGCGGATCGACCTCGATGGAGACCCGGCCGTCGACACCGTCGGAGGCCTCGTACGTCTTGGCCAGGACGTCGCACGCGTTGCGGACGTCGTCGGTGGTGACGGTGCGGATCGTGGCGTCGACGTCGGCGCCGCGTTCGGCAAGTTCTTTGACCTGCGCGTCGTACGCGGTGCCTTTCGACAGGGCGGCCTGGAAGATCGACGGGTTGGTGGTGACACCCACGACGCTGCGGGTATCGATCAGTTCCTGCAGATTGCCGGTTTGCAGCCGCTCGCGCGACAGGTCATCAAGCCAGACAGATACGCCCGCGGCGCTCAGCGCCGCGAGATTCGGGTTCTGAGTCATGGTTGCCTTCTCCTGTTCGTCTGTCAGTTGTCCAAGGATCGTTCCGCCGCGGCCGCCACGGCCTCGGGGGTGAAACCGAACTCACGGAACAGCGTCTTGTCGTCGGCGGAGGCACCGTAGTGCTCGATCGAGACGATCTCGCCGGTGTCTCCGACCAGCTTGTACCAACTCTGCGCCACGCCGGCCTCGACCGCCACCCGGGCTGAAACCGCCGGGGGCAGCACCGAATCGCGGTACTCCTTGGGCTGCGCTTCGAACCATTCGACACAGGGCATCGAGACGACGCTGGCGTTGATGTCCTTGTCCGCCAACAATTTTTGTGCCTCGACGGCAAGCTGCAGTTCCGAGCCGGTGGCGATGATCACCACGTCCGGATTCTCCTGGGGGGTGCCACCCAGGACGTAACCGCCGCGGGCCACGCCGTCGGCGTCGGTGCCTTCCAGCACCGGCACTCCCTGGCGGGTCAGGATGAAGCCGACCGGCCCGCTGCCGTTGCCGCGCGCGATGATGCTGCGCCACGCGTAGGCGGTCTCGTTCGGATCACCCGGACGGACCACGGCCAGCTGGGGGATGGCCCGCAGGGCGGCCAGATGTTCGATCGGCTGGTGGGTGGGACCGTCCTCGCCGAGGCCGATCGAATCGTGGGTCCAGATGTAGATGGTGTCGATGTCCATCAACGAGGCAAGTCGGACCGCGGGCCGCATGTAGTCGGAGAACTGCAGGAACGTGCCGCCGAACGCACGGGTGGGGCCGTGCAGCACGATGCCCGACAGGATCGACCCCATCGCGTGCTCACGGATGCCGAAGTGCAGCACCCGGCCGTACCAGTCCGCGGTGAAGTCGTCGGTCGAGATGGACGGCGGCCCGAACGACTTGACCCCCTTGATCGTGGTGTTGTTGCTGCCGGCGAGATCTGCTGAACCGCCCCACAATTCGGGCAGCTTCGGGGCCACGTCGTTGAGCACCTGACCGAATGCGGCGCGGGTGGCCACCGCCTTGCTGCCCGGCCCCCAATAGGTCAGGTCGGCATCCCAGCCCTCGGGCAGTTCCTGGGCCAGCAGCCGGTCGAGAAGCTTCTTGCGCTCGGGTTCGCGCTTGGCCCACGCGTCGAAATCGACCTGCCACTCGTCGTGGGCCTGCTTGCCGCGGCCGACCAGCTCCCGGGTGTGGGTGATGACGTCGTCATCGACCTCGAACGTCTTGTCCGGGTCGAAGCCCAGCACCTTCTTGGTGGCAGCCACCTCGTCGGCACCCAGGGCCGAGCCGTGCACGCCACCGGTGTTCATCTTGGTCGGCGCGGGGTAGCCGATGATCGTGCGGATCGAGATGAACGACGGCTTGTCGGTGACCTTCTTGGCCTCGGCGATGGCCGCTTCGATCCCGACGACGTTCTCGCCGCCCTCGATCTCCTGGACATGCCAGCCGTAGGCGCGGTAGCGGTCGGCGACGTTCTCGCTCAACGCGATGTCGGTGTCGTGCTCGATCGAGATGTGGTTCTTGTCGTAAAAGACGATCAGGTTGCCGAGCTGCTGGGTGCCCGCCAGTGACGACGCCTCACTGGTGACGCCCTCTTCGATGTCGCCGTCGGAGGCGATCACGTAGATGTAGTGGTCGAACGGGCTGGTGCCGGGCTTGGCGTCCGGGTCGAACAGGCCACGTTCGTAGCGGGCGGCCATCGCCATGCCGACCGCAGAGGCCAGGCCCTGGCCCAGCGGGCCGGTGGTGATCTCCACGCCCTTGGTGTGCCGGAACTCCGGATGGCCGGGGGTCTTGGAACCCCACGTGCGCAGCGCCTCGATGTCGGACAACTCCAAGCCGAATCCGCCGAGATACAGCTGGATGTAGAGCGTGAGGCTGGAATGGCCGCAGGACAGCACGAACCGGTCACGCCCCAGCCAGTGGGTGTCGCTCGGGTCGTGGCGCAACTGGCGCTGGAACAACGTGTAGGCCAGTGGCGCCAAGCTCATCGCCGTGCCCGGGTGGCCGTTGCCCACCTTCTGCACCGCATCAGCCGCCAGCACCCGCGCGGTGTCGACTGCGCGGCTGTCGAGGTCGGTCCAATCCTCGGGATGGTTGGGCTGGGTGAGAGCGGTGATCTCTTCGGCGGTGGTCACTAAGCTCACTTCCTCGTCGTCAAACTGCTGATAGGTGCGCGCAGTTGCCATGCTGCTACCTCAAACACCCTAGTGGGGCGGACTCATCCGATGCAGACTGGTTCGCACACCGATACCCGGTCGTTTACCCCGTCGCCGCCCTGAACAGACCCTGCGATTCTGAGGTTTTCGGGCGGCGGTCTACCATCGTCTGTAGTAGAAGCCGCGTGACGCCACCCGAGGAGTTATTTGCGTGAGCATTCGCGAGCGCCGGCTCATCAATGGGGCGCCGAGCCGAATACGGTCCACCTTCCTGTCGTATTTGGCGTTGACCAAGCCGCGGGTGATCGAGTTGTTGCTGGTCACCACCATTCCGGCGATGCTGCTGGCCGACCGCGGCACGATTGACCCGCTGCTGATCCTCAACACCCTGATCGGTGGCGGGCTCGCGGCGGCCGGCGCCAACACCCTGAACTGTGTGGCCGACGCCGACATCGACAAGGTGATGAAGCGGACCGCCCGTCGCCCGCTGGCCCAGGCCTCGGTGCCCACCCGGCACGCACTGATCTTCGGTCTGGTGCTGTCGGTGGTCTCGTTCTGCTGGCTGTGGTGGACGTCGAACCTGCTCTCCGGGTTGCTGGCGGTGGTCACCATCGCGTTCTACGTCTTCATCTACACGTTGATACTCAAACGCCGCACCTCACAGAACGTGGTCTGGGGCGGGGCGGCCGGTTGCATGCCGGTGATGATCGGGTGGTCGGCGGTGACCGGCACGATTCAGTGGCCGGCGCTGGTGATGTTCCTGATCATCTTCTTCTGGACGCCGCCGCACACCTGGGCCCTGGCCATGCGGTACAAGGACGACTACAAGGCGGCCGGGGTGCCGATGCTGCCCGCCGTGGCCACCGAGCGCGAGGTCACCCGGCAGATCCTGATCTACACCTGGGTGACGGTGCTGACCACGCTGGTGCTGGCCCTGGCCACCGGGTGGCTCTACGGCGCCGTCGCGCTGCTGGCCGGTGCCTGGTTCCTGATCATGGCCCACCAGCTGTACTCCGGGGTCAAGCGCGGTGAGCCCGTCAAGCCGCTGCGGTTGTTCCTGCAGTCGAACAACTACCTCGCGGTGGTGTTCTGCGCGCTGGCCATCGACTCGGCGCTCGCCCTGCCGACGATCTTCGGCAACTAACGCCCACCGCCCCGCGGCGAGTTGTGGCACGTTGGGGTGATGCCACAGTTGGTGAGCCCCGACAACTTCGCCCGCGCCGAATCCGACCGGTATTTCGCCGGCGCGGTTGCCGACGGTGGCTTCGGCCAGTTCTTCCACATCCGAGAACTGACCCCGATCGACCACCAGCTCGTGATCCGGCAGAATCGCGACACGCTCTATTCGGCAGCGGTGTTCGATCTCGATGCCGGTCCGGTCACCGTCGCGCTGCCCGACACCGCGGGCCGGTTCATGTCGCTGCAGGTGATCAGTGAGGACCACTACACCACCAACGTCGCCTACGCGCCCGCCGAGGTGACGTTCAGCCGTGACTCGGTGGACACCCGATATGCGATCGTCGCGGTGCGGACCTTGGTCGATCCGGGTGACTCCGACGACCTGGCCGCCATGCACGCGGTGCAGGACGCGATCGCGGTGTCGCAGGCAGATCCGGGATTCTTCGAGGTTCCGCAGTGGGATCCGGTCAGCCAGAAGACCGTTCGCGATGCGCTCGTCACATTGTCCACCACGCTGACGGACACCAAGGCAATGTTCGGCGCCAAGTACGAGGTGGACCCGGTGCGCCACCTGATCGGCTCGGCGTTCGCCTGGGGCGGCAACCCGGAACGCGACGCGCTCTACCAAACGGTGGTGCCGCCCCGAAACGACGGCGCGACCGTGCACCGACTGACCGTGAACGATGTTCCGGTGGACGGGTTCTGGTCGGTGACGGTGTACAACCGGGACGGCTATTTCACCTCGAACCCGCAGAACGCCTATTCGGTGAACAACGTCACCGCCGTCAAAGACCCCGACGGCGCCATCACGGTGCAGTTCGGCGGCAGCGGCGCGGGCAACGTGTTGCCGATCACCGACGGGTGGAACTACCTCGTGCGGTTGTACCGGCCGAGGTCCGAGATCCTCGACGGGTCCTGGACGTTCCCGCACGCCCAACCGCAATAGCCAGATCACACCGCTTTCCACGACAGGGCGGTTGACCGGTCGTCAGCACAGCCCTGAGGTGGAATTCGGCGTGGCTTTAAGGCTTCGAAAGCTCAGGGCACCAGCACGATCGAGCCGACGGTCTTGCGCCCCTGCAGGTCGGTGTGGGCCTGGGCGGCTTCGGCCAACGGATAACGCCCACCGACGGTGATGGTGATCGACCCATCGGCGATCGCATTGATCAGTTCGCCTGCCCGCCAGCAGAACTCGTCGGGAGTACGGGTGTGGTGGGCCAGTGTCGGCCGGGTCAAGAACACCGAGCCCGACGAGTTGAGCCGCTGCGGGTCGACGGGCGGCACGGGTCCGCTGGCGGCGCCGAACAGGGCCAGGGTGCCGCGCACGGCCAGGCTGGCCAGGCTGGCATCGAAGGTCGACGCACCGACACCGTCGTAGACTGCGGCCACCCCCACGCCGCCGGTGAGATCACGGATCTTGGCGCCGAACTCGTCGGGATCCTCAGGGTATTCGAGGACTTCGACGGCACCGGCCTGCCGGGACAGTTCGGCCTTCTCCGGTGTCGAGGCGGTGGTGATCACCCGGGTGCCGATGCTGGTGGCCCACTGGGTCAGGATCAGGCCGACGCCGCCGGCGCCGGCGTGCACCAGAATCGTGTCGTTCGGTTGCACGGCGTAGGTGGACTTGATCAGGTAGTGGGCGGTCATGCCTTTCAGCAGCGCCGAGGCGATCGCGTCGGGCGCCACACCTTCGGGCACATACGCGACGAAATCGGCTGGCGCGACACAGAAGTCCGCGTAGGCACCCGTCGCATTCGCGGTGACCACACGATCACCGACGGCCAGGGCGGCCACGTCGTCGCCGACGGCCGCGACAGTGCCGCACACCTCGGACCCGACGACGAACGGCAGCTCCCGCGGATACTGCCCGGATCGGAAATACGTGTCGATGAAGTTGACGCCGATGGCTTCGGCCTTGATCAGCACCTCGCCCGGGCCGGGGGACGGCTCGGAACGCTCGACGTAGCTCAGGACTTCGGGTCCGCCGGTCTCGGCAACTTCGATGGCATACACGCCATCCATCATCCACACCTATCATCGCGGAGGTGAAGCTCGCCCGTCCGGATGTGTTCCATCCCCGCATCGTGTTGGCCGGCTGTGCGGCCTTGCCGGAGGGCGACGGCGACGACGCCGGCCTGATCGCGGCTCTGCGTCACCGCGGGCTCCACGCCCGCTGGCTGCCGTGGGACGATCCGAGCACGCTCGAGGCGGACGTGGTGATCTTGCGGGCCACGTGGGATTACGCCGAACGTCTCGACGAATTTCTGGCGTGGGCCCGGTCGGTGCGCCACCTGATCAACCCGGTGCAGATCGTGCAATGGAACACCGACAAGCGCTATCTCGGCGACCTGCAGCGCATGGGCGTCCCTGTCGTGCCCACGCGATATTTCGCGGCCGGCGAGCGGGTCAGCCTTCCTGACGGCGAGTTGGTGGTGAAGCCCGCGGTGGGTGCCGGTTCCGCCGGGGTGCAGCGGTTCGTGGAGGCATCGGAGGCGCTGGCGCACGCGGCGGCACTGCAAGCCCACGGCCGCGCGGTGCTGGTGCAGCCGTACGACCCGCGCATCGCCGACGGTGAGACGGCGCTGGTGTTCCTGGCCGGTGAGGAATCCCACGCGTTCACCAAGGCGCCGATTCTGCCGCCACCCGGGCAGATTCCCGAATTCGAGGAGACCGGCACCTACGCGCAGGAATCGTTGTCACCGGCCGATCCTGACGACGAAGTCTGGGAGGTCGGTCGCCGGGCGCTGGACGCAGTGAGGCGGTCGTTCGATCTGGATCGTGCGGATCTGGTGTATGCCCGGGTCGATGTGATCGGCGGCCCGGCAAATCCCCGTCTGCTCGAACTGGAATTGGTCGAGCCGTCACTCGGGTTCGGTCAGCTCGGTCAGGCAGAACGCGCCGAGGCCGAGCGGCGGTTCGCCGTGGGCATCGAAGGGGCGTTGGAGCGCCTGGGCCTCGGCCCGCTGTCGCACCGGGCTTTCTAGCCCGACGTTTTCTGCTCTGACGCCGGCGTGACCCGCTCACGCATCGAAGCCCACAGTGCGGCAGTGGCCGCGGTACAGACGGCCGCGCCGGCGACGTGCACCGCGACCAGCGCTGCCGGAACCCCGGTGTAGAACTGCACGATCCCGACGAGCCCCTGCCCGCACACCACCACCAACAGCACGGCGAGACGGATCATCACCGCGCGGGGCGCGCGCACCGCGGCGAGCGCGAAGCCCAGCGCGACGATCAGCGACAGGTAGGCCACCAGCAGCGACGAGTGCATGTGGACCAGCGTGGTGATCTCGACCTGCAGCCGCGGGACCACGCGATCGAGGCTCTTGTCGCCGGCATGCGGGCCGGCGCCGGTGGCCAGGGTGCCGGTCACCAGGACCGCCGCCAGGATCACCGCGCTCAGAACGGTCAACTGGCGCAGCGGTTTCGGTACGGTCTCGGTCGGCGCACCGGTATCGGGCTGGCCGATCTTGACGAACAGCAGAACGGCGAGCCACACCATCGCCATGGAGGCCAGCAGGTGGATGGCCACCGTCCACCACAACAGGCCGGTGCGTACCGTGATGCCGCCGATGATCGCCTGGACCACGGTCGAGGCCGGCATCAGCCAGGCGTAGATCAGCACCTCGCGGCGCCGCCGGGCGCGCGTGACGGCCAGCACGGCGGCGATGGCGGTCAGGACGACGAGAAAGGTGATCATCCGGTTGCCGAACTCGACCACCTGATGCACGACAGCGACCTCGGCGTGCGGCACCGGGGTGAAACTGCCGGGGAAGCACTGCGGCCAGGTCGGGCACCCGAGGCCGGACGCGGTGACACGGACGATCGCTCCGGTGACCGAGATACCGCCTTGGGTGAGGATCACCAGGAACGCGATCACCCGCTGGGCCCGAAGGCTCGGCATGGGCAGCAGGTCGACCAGTCGCTGGAACGCTCTTCCGACGGGCACGGCCTGATCGTAGTTGATCAGGAACTACAGCCCGTAGTAGGGGCGGTGCCGGATCAGGTGAACCGGAACCACCGCAAGGCGGCCGCCGCGGCCACCGCGCCCCAAACCGCCAGCACGGCCAGGCCGAACCAGTCCACCGACACCGTCATGGCCTGGGTCAGGGCTTCGGTGAGGGCGCCCGACGGGGTCAGCCGGGCTGCCCACCGCAGGGCCGACGGCACCGGGCCGCCGTCGATGGTGAGCGCGCCGAGGCCGGCAAAAACGAACCACAACAGGTTCGCCAACGCCAGCACGATCTCGGCCTTGAGCGTGCCGCCGAGCAGCAGTCCCAACGCGGCGAAGGTGGCGGTACCCAATGCGATCACCACCGCACCCAGCGCCAACCCCACCGGCGATGGGCGCCACCCCAGCGCAAAACCGATGGCCCCCAACAGGATCGCCTGCAAGAACACCACGGTCACCACCGCCAGCGACTTGCCGACGATGATTCCCCAGACCGGAAGCGCCGTGGCACCGAGCCGTTTGAGGGCGCCATAACGACGGTCGAACGCCACTGCGATGGCCTGTCCGGTGAACGCCGTGGAGATCAGGGCCAGTGCCATGATGGCCGGGGTGAACGTGGCAGCGCGGTGATCGCCGAACGATCCCAGTGGCAACAGCGTCAACCCGACCAACAGCGTGATCGGGATGAACATCGTCAACAGCAGCTGTTCGCCGTTGCGCAGCAACAGCTTCAGCTCCAGCCCGAACTGGGCGGCCAGCATGGCCGGCACCTTCGCCGGACGCGGGTCCGGCGAAAATGTTCCGGGGGCGAATCGGTTCGGCGCGCCGGTCATGACCGCAGCTCCCGTCCGGTGAGGTCGAGGAATACATCTTCGAGGCTGCGCTGCTCCACCCGCATGCCGGTGGCCAGCACATTGAGCCGCGCGCACCAGGCCGTCACCGTGGCCAGCACCTGCGGATCGATCTGCCCCTCCACCAGGTACTCCCCGGGAGCCGTCTCGACAGCCTTGTAGCCCTCGGGAAGGGCGGCGGTCAGCAGGGACAGGTCGAGCTTGCGTGGCGCGTTGAACCGCAGCTGGTTCTCCGCGCCGCTGTGGGTCAGCTCGGCCGGTGTACCGGTGGCGACGGCCACCCCGTGGTCGATGATCACGATCCGGTCGGCCAGTTCTTCGGCCTCGGCGAGGTGGTGGGTGGTCAGCACGACGGTGACACCGTCACGGCGCAGCGCATCGATCAACTCCCACACCACAATTCGGGCATGCGCGTCCATTCCGGCGGTGGGTTCGTCGAGGAAAACCAGCTCGGGCCGGCCGACCACGGCGCAGGCCAGGGCCAGCCGCTGCTGCTGGCCGCCCGAGAGCCGGCGGTACGTGGTGCGGGCCGACTCGGTGAGTCCAAGCGTGTCCATCAGCCAGGACGGATCGAGCGGATCGGCGGCGTAGGAGGCGACCAGCTTGAGCATCTCGCCGGCGCGGGCCGCGGGGTATCCACCGCCGCCCTGCAGCATCACCCCGATCCGTTCGCGCACCCGGGCGTTGTCGGCGACAGGGTCCAGGCCGAGGATCTCGACCCGGCCGTCGTCCGGGCGGATGAATCCCTCACACATTTCGACGGTGGTGGTCTTGCCGGCGCCGTTGGGGCCCAGGAGCGCCAACACCTCGGCGCGTTGCACCTCGAGGTCCAGGTTTGACACCGCTGTGGTGGAACCGAAGCGCTTGGTTACGCCGCGCAGCAGCACTGGATGGTCGGAACGCGAGGTCACGGGGATTCAGCGTAGGCGTCGGGAGACTGGGCCGGTGTCGGCGGTGGGCTTGTGTCCCGCCGAGGTGACGCGCGCCACGGCAACCGGCGCCAGGTCAGCCCGATCAGGATCAGCACGATCACGGTGCTGGCCAGGGTGGCCATCACGATCTGGAACAGCGTGAACCGGTCGCCGTTGGCCGTCGGACCGAAGATGCCGACCACCAGCGTGATCGCGATCGTCGAGCCGCGGAACCCGGGCCGTGTCGCCCAGGCCGCCAACGGGATCACCGCCCACAGCAGATACCACGGCTGCACCACGGGAAACAGCAAAATGGTGCCGCCGAGGGCGACGCCCAGGCCGCCGACAGGGTGCAGTCGGCCGCGCAGCACGGCCAGCAGCAGCCAGCTGACCAGGATCGCGATCAGGAACACGCCGATCGCGCGGGTCAGCGCGAGTACCGCGGTGGTGTGGTCACCCAGTCCGAGCAGGATTCCGACCTGGCCGGTACCGAGCGCCAGCAGCGTCGGCGGGGACATCCAGCTGCGCACCACGTTGGCGGTGCCCAAGGTGGACAGCCAGCCGAAGCCCAGCCCGCTGGCCCAGCCGATCAGAGCCATCACCGCCAGCGAGATCACGCCGAGCGGGACGCTCGCGGCGAAAAACGCCTTGACGGTGCCGCCGAGACGCCAGGCCAGCGCCATTGCGACAAAGCCGAGAGCCAGCAGGGACGGCAGTTTGACCTGCGAGGACAACGTGATCAGCACGGTGCCTACGGTCAGCATCGCGGCCGGATACCAGCGCTGCCAGTCCACACGGGTGTGGGGCCAGGCCAGCGGCCGGGGGATGATCGCCGCCGCAGCATCGATGCCGCGGAGCGCAAACTCCGTACCGGCCAGCATCAGCCCGAGCATCAGGGCCTCGTTGTGGATTCCGGCTACCAGGTGCATGAACAACAGGGGATTGCAGGCACCCAGCCACAGCGCACTGACCTCGGCGACCCCGCAGCGACGGGCCAGCCGCGGCGTTGCCCACACGATGAGCCCGACGCCGAGCAACACCACGATCCGGTGGCACAGCACCGCCGCGACGATGTTCTCCCCGGTGAGTGCCGAGATGCTTTCGCCGATCCACAGGAACAGCGGCCCGTACGGGGCCGGTGTCTCGCGCCACAGGCTGGGCACCGACAACGTGAACACGTGGTCGAGGCCCAGGCCCGTGGCCGGGCCGACCTGGTACGGGTTGAGTCCGATGTAGCCGATTTCACTTTGCGCGAGGTAGGAGTAGACGTCCTTGCTGTACATCGGCGGCGCGATGAGCAGCGGGATGGCCCACAACAAGAGGGTGCGGTCGAGTTGGCTGCGGGACATGCGTCGCGGGCCGAGTGCGAACCGGCCCAGCATCAGCCAGGCCAGCGCCATCATCACCGCACCCGTCGTGGTCATCGTCAGCGATACGGTCTGGATGCGCGAGGGCAGGTTGAGCAGCCGCACCCCGAATGTCGGATCCTGGACGACGGGACGGGCGCCGGCACCGAGGGCGCCGATCGCCATCAGTACGGTTCCGGTGGCCCCGAACAGCCGGGTCCGGCGTTGCGCGACGACCTCGGCAGGGTTCAGTGGTGACCCGACTGCCCGTTCATCGCCGTGCCACCGGGCGATCGATGAGCTGAAGGACGACAGGCGGCTTGCCATCAGGGCAGCCTAACTGCCGACCGAGGGGCTTTCCGTCGGGCAAGGGTGGCCCCGGTCACGTAAGGGTGCCCTTGCTAGAACCGACGGACGAATTCCGTCACAATGGTGTTGTGAAAATGCGTCGCGAGACGACGGGCCCAGTGTTGAGCCCGGTGCCGAACCCCGTTTCGACCGGTGTGCCCACACCGGTCAATGACGTGGTCCCGGCGTCTGACGGGCATACCCGCCGCGCGATCATTCACTTGCTGCTCGAGGGTCCCATCACGGCCGGCCAGATCGGTGAGCGGCTGGGCATTTCGGCGGCGGGTGTGCGTCGCCACCTCGATGCCCTGATCGAAGCCGGTGACGCACAGGCCAGCGCGGCCGCGGCGTGGCAGCACAGCGGTCGGGGCCGGCCGGCCAAGCGTTATCGGCTGACGGCAGCCGGGCGAGCCAAACTCGGCCACACCTACGACGACCTGGCCGTCGCCGCGATCCGGCAACTTCGTGAGATCGGTGGCGAGGATGCCGTTCGGACCTTTGCACGGCGGCGGATGGACACCATCCTGGCCGGCGTCACCGAAGGGTCCGGCGGGGTGGCCGAAACCGCCGATCGGGTTGCCGATGCCCTGACCAGGGCCGGATATGCCACCACCACGGCGCCGGTGGCCGGGCCCATCCACGGTGTGCAGATCTGTCAGCATCACTGTCCGGTATCGCATGTGGCCGAGGAATTCCCGGAGTTGTGCGAGACCGAGAGCGAGGCGTTCGCCGAGATCCTGGGTACCCACGTACAACGCCTGGCCACCATCGTCAACGGCGACTGCGCGTGTACCACGCACGTTCCCCTCGATGCCGAAGGCACCGAAAACGCCGGCACCACAACCAAAGTTCGGGGCACAGCCCGCACTCGGACGACCGCCACAATCAACCAAGGAGCGGCGACATGACCACCACGCCCGAAACGGCACTCACGCAGGAAGAGACCATCGCGTCGCTGGGCAAGTACGGCTACGGCTGGTCGGACTCCGACGTGGCCGGCGCCAGCGCACAGCGCGGGCTGTCCGAAGCCGTGGTGCGTGACATCTCGGCGAAGAAGAACGAGCCGGAGTGGATGCTGGAGTCCCGGCTGCGGGCGCTGCGCACCTTCGACAAGAAGCCCATGCCGAACTGGGGTTCCAACCTCGAAGGCATCGACTTCGACAACATCAAGTACTTCGTGCGCTCCACCGAGAAGCAGGCGGCGTCCTGGGAGGATCTGCCCGAGGACATCCGCAACACCTACGACCGGCTGGGTATCCCGGAGGCCGAGAAGCAGCGGCTCGTCGCCGGTGTCGCCGCCCAGTACGAGTCGGAGGTGGTGTACCACCAGATCCGCGAGGACCTTGAGGCCCAAGGCGTCATCTTCCTGGACACCGATTCAGGCCTGCGCGAGCATCCGGAGATCTTCAAGCAGTACTTCGGCACCGTGATCCCCGCCGGCGACAACAAGTTCTCGGCGCTGAACACCGCGGTGTGGTCGGGCGGTTCGTTCATCTACGTGCCGCCGGGCGTGCACGTCGACATCCCGCTGCAGGCCTACTTCCGGATCAACACCGAGAACATGGGCCAGTTCGAGCGGACGCTGATCATCGCCGACGAAGGCTCCTACGTGCACTACGTCGAGGGTTGTACCGCGCCGATCTACAAGTCGGACTCGCTGCACTCGGCCGTCGTGGAGATCGTGGTGAAACCCGGTGCGCGCGTTCGGTACACGACCATCCAGAACTGGTCGAACAACGTCTACAACCTGGTGACCAAGCGGGCCCGGGCCGAAGCCGGCGCGACGATGGAGTGGATCGACGGCAACATCGGGTCGAAGGTCACCATGAAGTACCCGGCGGTCTGGATGACCGGCGAGCACGCCAAGGGCGAGGTGCTCTCGGTGGCGTTCGCCGGTGAGGGCCAGCATCAGGACACCGGCGCCAAGATGCTGCACCTGGCCCCGCACACGTCGAGCAACATCGTGTCCAAGTCGGTGGCCCGCGGCGGTGGCCGGGCGTCCTACCGCGGCCTGGTTCAGGTCAACAAGGGTGCTCATGGCTCCAAGTCCAGCGTGAAATGCGATGCGCTGCTGGTCGATACGATCAGCCGCTCCGACACCTACCCCTACGTCGACATCCGTGAGGACGACGTGACGATGGGGCACGAGGCCACGGTGTCCAAGGTCAGCGAGGATCAGCTCTTCTACCTGATGAGCCGCGGCCTGACCGAGGACGAGGCGATGGCGATGGTGGTGCGCGGGTTCGTCGAGCCCATCGCCAAGGAACTGCCCATGGAATACGCGCTCGAGCTCAACCGGCTCATCGAGCTGCAGATGGAAGGCGCGGTCGGTTAAGTGACACAGAACAACGTGGCAGAGGCGGTTAAAGAAGGGGTGGCCGTCAATAAGGGCGAGCTATTCGCCTCCTTCGACGTCAATGCCTTCGAGGTGCCCGGCGGGCGCGATGAGCTGTGGCGGTTCACCCCGCTGAAGCGGCTGCGCGGCCTGCACGACGGGTCGGCGGTCGCCAATGGTGCCGCCGGTATCACCGTGACCGAGCGACCGGGTGTCACCATCGAGACCGTCGGCCGGGACGACAAGCGACTCGGGGAGGCCGGGGTACCGGCCGACCGCGTTGCGGCGCAGGCCTATTCGTCGTTCGAGACGGCCACGGTGGTGACCGTCAAGCGTGACACCGAGGTGGCCCAACCGATCGAGATCGTCATCGACGGACCCGGAGCCGGGAACGTCGGCTACGGCCACCTGCAGATCCGGGTCGAGGAACTCTCCCGGGCCATCGTCGTGGTCGACCTGCGCGGCAGCGGCACCTACGCCGACAACGTCGAGATCATCGTCGGCGATTCGGCCGGCCTCGGGTTGATCTGGATCGCCGACTGGGCCGACGACATGGTCCACGTCAGCGCTCACCATGCCAAGCTCGGCAAGGACGCGGTGCTCGGCCACGTCAACGTCACCCTCGGTGGCGACGTGGTGCGCACCTCGGCCACCGTGCGGTTCACCGGGCCCGGTGGCGACGCCAAGATGCTCGGCACCTATTTCGCCGACGACGGCCAGTTCTTCGAGTCCCGGTTGCTGGTCGATCACGCTGTCCCGCACTGTAAGTCGGATGTGCTCTACAAGGGTGCGCTGCAAGGGGATCCGGAGTCGAACAAGCCCGATGCGCACACGGTGTGGATCGGCGACGTGTTGATCCGGGCCGAGGCCACCGGCACCGACACCTTCGAGGTGAACCGCAACCTGGTGTTGACCGACGGCGCCCGCGCGGATTCGGTGCCCAACCTGGAGATCGAGACCGGCGAGATCGCCGGCGCCGGGCATGCCAGCGCCACCGGGCGTTTCGACGACGAGCAGTTATTCTACCTGCGCGCCCGCGGCATCCCCGAGGATCAGGCCCGGCGACTGGTCGTGCGTGGATTCTTCAACGAGATCATCGCCAAGATCGCCGTGCCCGAGGTGCGTGAGCGCCTCACCGAAGCCATCGAACGAGAACTAGCTATCACCGAATCGAGAACTGCGTAATGACCACACTGGAAATCAAGGACCTGCACGCATCGGTCTTCACGCCCGAGGGCGAAGAGGTGCCGATTCTCAAGGGCGTCGACCTGACCGTGAAGTCCGGCGAGACCCATGCGGTCATGGGCCCCAACGGTTCCGGCAAGTCGACGCTGTCCTACGCGATTGCCGGTCACCCCAAGTACACCGTCACCTCCGGCTCGATCACCCTCGACGGACAGGACGTCCTCGAGATGAGCATCGACGAGCGGGCGCGCGCGGGCCTGTTCCTGGCCATGCAGTACCCGGTCGAGGTGCCCGGGGTGTCGATGTCGAACTTCCTGCGGACCGCTGCCACCGCCGTGCGTGGTGAGGCCCCGAAGCTGCGGCACTGGGTCAAGGAAGTCAAGGCCGCGATGGACGAGCTGGAGATCGACTCGGCCTTCGGCGAGCGCAGCGTCAACGAGGGCTTCTCCGGCGGTGAGAAGAAGCGTCACGAGATCCTGCAGCTCGGTCTGCTCAAGCCGAAGATCGCCATCCTCGACGAGACGGATTCGGGTCTGGACGTCGACGCGCTGCGCATCGTGAGCGAGGGCGTCAACCGTTACGCCGAGGCCGAGCACGGTGGCATCCTGCTGATCACCCACTACACCCGGATCCTGCGCTACATCCGCCCGCAGTTCGTGCACGTGTTCGTCGGTGGCCGGATCGTGGAATCGGGTGGCCCCGAACTTGCCGACGAACTCGAAGAGAACGGATACGTGCGCTTCACCCAAGCCGTCGGAGCCTGATGTGACGGCCTCGGCGGAGACGGTGAATCTGGCCAGGATCAGAGCTGACTTTCCGATTCTGAACCGGGTCATGCGCGGCGGAAAACAGTTGGCGTACCTGGATTCCGGGGCGACGTCGCAGAAACCGCTGCAGGTGCTCGATGCCGAACGCGAGTTCCTCACCACGTCCAACGGCGCGGTGCACCGCGGTGCGCACCAGTTGATGGAAGAGGCCACCGACGCCTATGAGCAGGGCCGCGCCGACATTGCGTCGTTCGTCGGTGCCGAGCCGGACGAGTTGGTGTTCACCAAGAATGCCACCGAGTCGCTCAACCTCGTCGCATACGTACTGGGGGACAAGCGGTTCGAGCATGCCGTCGGCCCCGGCGATGTCATCGTCACCACGGAGCTGGAGCACCACGCCAACCTGATCCCGTGGCAGGAGCTGGCCCAGCGCACCGGTGCGACGCTGCGCTGGTATTCCGTCACCGAGGACGGTCGGATCGACCTGGACTCCCTGCAGCTCGATGAGCGCGTGAAAGTCGTTGCGTTCAGCCATCACTCGAACGTCACGGGCGCCATCGCCCCGGTCGCCGAGCTGGTGGCGCGGGCCAAGGCGGCGGGGGCGCTGACCGTGCTCGACGCCTGCCAGTCGGTGCCGCACCAGCCGGTCGATTTCCATGCGCTCGACGTCGGTTTCGCGGCGTTCTCCGGGCACAAGATGCTCGGTCCCACGGGTATCGGGGTGCTCTACGGCCGTCAGCAGCTGCTGAACGCCATGCCCCCGTTCATCACCGGCGGCTCGATGATCGAGACCGTCACGATGGAGCAGACCACCTACGCGCCGGCCCCACAGCGGTTCGAGGCAGGCACCCCGATGACCTCTCAGGTGGTCGGGTTGGCCGCTGCCGCACGGTATCTGAGCGACATCGGGATGGACGCCGTCGAGGCGCACGAAGCCGAACTGGTCGCCGCCGCGCTGGAAGGCCTCGGTGCGGTGCCGGGCGTCCGCATCATCGGGCCGCAGTCGATGGTCGGCCGCGGCTCACCGGTCAGCTTCGTCCTCGACGGGGTCCACGCCCATGATGTCGGCCAGGTGCTCGACGACGAGGGCGTCGCGGTGCGCGTCGGGCACCACTGCGCCTGGCCGCTGCACCGTCGATTCGGTATCGCCGCCACTGCCCGCGCCTCGTTCGCCGTGTACAACACCCTCGATGAGGTCGATCGGCTGGTGGCCGGAGTGAAGCGGGCTGTGGAGTTCTTCGCGTGAGAATCGACCAGATGTACCAGGAGGTGATCCTGGACCACTACAAGCATCCGCATCACCGCGGGCTGCGGGAGCCGTTCGCCGCTGAAGTGCATCACGTCAACCCCACCTGCGGCGACGAGGTCACTCTGCGGGTGGCGTTGTCGGAGGACAAGGAGACCGTCACCGACATCTCCTATGACGGCCAGGGATGCTCCATCAGCCAGGCCGCCACCTCTGTGCTCACCGATCAGGTGATCGGCCAGAGTGTCGGCGACGCGCTCAAGACGGTGGCGGCATTCACCGAGATGATTTCCTCACGCGGCAACGTGGAGGGGGACGAAGATGTACTCGGTGACGGCATCGCGTTCGCCGGTGTCGCCAAATATCCGGCACGGGTGAAATGTGCCTTGTTGGGTTGGATGGCTTTCAAGGCCGCGCTGGCGGAGGCCAGGCCATTGACAGATGAGCTGGCGGAGGCCGGCCACGACGTGGAGGACAAGCGATGAGCGAGGCTACGTCCGAAGAATTTCTCGCCGACGTCGAGGAGGCCATGCGCGACGTGGTGGACCCGGAATTGGGCATCAACGTCGTCGACCTCGGGCTGGTCTACGGCCTCAACGTCGAGCAAGGCGAGGAGGGGTCGGTCGCCCTGATCGATATGACACTCACTTCCGCGGCGTGCCCGTTGACCGACGTCATCGAAGATCAGTCACGCACGGCGTTGGTGGGTGCCGGTCTGGTCGACGAGATCAAGATCAACTGGGTCTGGAATCCGCCGTGGGGCCCGGACAAGATCACCGACGACGGCCGCGAGCAGTTGCGCGCGCTGGGATTCACCGTCTAGTCGCGAACGGCTCTCGATCGACCGACGCACTGTCGGTGTCCGGTGCTACCAATGTCGCCAGTAAGCGACAACGGAGGTGCACATGGCGGACAGTGCTGAGGTCAAGGTCATCGACGACCAGTTGGTGTTGGGGCCGGTTTCGGTCGGTTTCGAGCGGACCCTTCGTATCCCGGAGGTCGGATTGCACCCGTTGCCGCCGAGTGTGGGCTCGTTCCCGCTGCGCCGGGTGCAGGACTATCCCGATCGGGTACCGCCCGAGTGGTTGACGCACGGCGGTGTGATGCTGCCGATCTACCAACGCGAGGCGATGTGGCTGTCGTTCCACTCTGCCGAGCCCGCTGCGCTGCAGGTCGGCATCGGCAAGGTGTGTGCGATCAGTGGCGGCGGTTGGCAGGACCGGCTGGTCCAGGATTCCCAGAACTACGTCGCGCTGCCGGAGCAGCCGTGGCTCGACGGCATCAATGCCGGTGAGGGATTCATCCGCCAGTTCGTGGCGGTGCCGCTCGGGTCCGGGGCAACCGTCGAAGGTCAGCTGACCGGTCAGGAAATCCACGGCGGGGTGCAGCTGCGCGCCGTCGGGCTCACCCCCCAGGCGCTGCGGGCGTGGCAGGCCCGGCCGCGGTTCGACGACCTGATCCTGGAGGACAGCCTGTGCGACATTCTTCCGGTGCCATGTGGGGCACCGGACACGGGGCTGGGTGCCGGCGGCCGGATGCGCCAGGAGGTGTACGCCGACGACCGTCCGCTGTCGGATTACGACGAGGACCGCTCGTGGCGGGTGTTCGTGCATCTGTGCAGTGCGGCGCAGTGGACTGCCATCACCGGCGAGGTGCCACCCTCGACTCCGGTGGACCGCGACGCGTATGTCGCTGCCGGGCTGCCGTGGCTCGACTACTACGACGCCGATGCCGAGGACTTGCCGGCCCCGGACCCGCTGGCGAGCGTCAAGAGTGTGGGGGAGTGCTTCGGACACGACGAAAAGCCGTTCGTGCCGGTCGATTCCGCCAGCATCGTCACGCTCAACGGTGCGCCCGGGGACACCGTCACCGACGGGCAGTGGTAGCAGCCTGTGGATAACTGCGGCTCGACACCGAAATTTGTCGGCTCCCAGCGTTAGCTTCCGACTCAACCGGGAACGGTCGACGTTCCCCAGCCGGAAGGAAATTGAGATGCCGTCGGATGTTGAGAAATTGCTTGCAGCCTGCGATCGCGATCTGGGTGACCCGCAGCGCTGGTTCGCCCCGCGGGGCTACCCCGACTCGCTGGCGCTGTGCGTGATCGACGCGATCTATTCGCCCGGGGCGCGGTATGTCACGGTCGAGAAGATCATCGCGCGCTACCGCGGTTATCGCGGTGCCCAAGGCGCCGATCCGGAGACCGACGGTGCCGAGGAGCTCCTGCACAACATCGCCGAGGTGGGTGGGCCGGAGCAGTGGGCTTCCCAGATCGGAAACCGCAGGCCGACGTCCACCGCTGCCGGTGCCCCACTGAAGGCCGTGGCCCTGGCGAAGGTCGCGGAAATCCTTGTGTCCCTGGATGTCCGGAATGCCGAGGAGCTGCGGGCGGTCACTGCCGACGAGGGTCGCTGCGACGAGGTCAAGGCGGCCTGGTGTGCCGTACCGGGGCAACGGTCGGGCATCACCTGGGATTACGCCCGGATGCTGGCGCGGGTACCTGGCGTGAAGGCCGACCGGATGGTGCTCGGTTACGTCTGCCGGGAAGTCGGTGCAATCGATGCGGGCCGGGCCGCAGAACTCGTCCGCGCAGTGGCCGAGGCGCGTGGCTGGAATGTGATCGATCTCGACCATGCGATCTGGCGGTTCGAGTCGAAACGTCCCTACCAGCGCGACGTGCCGGCCTGACGATCGGGGCGGATAGCGCAGGCTTTCGGCGGGTATCCCGCCCGTCGAAAGCCTGCTGCCCGCTCATGTTGGCCATATGGTGGGAACAGGCCGTTACGCCCCGACGTTAGGACAATCGTGACTACGCAGGACATCACCACAGAACAGTTCGACAGCATCGTCAAGGACAACGAGATCGTGCTGGTCGATTTCTGGGCGTCGTGGTGCGGACCGTGCCGGGCGTTTGCGCCGACGTTCAAGGCGGCCTCGGAAAAGCACCCCGACGTCGTCTTCGCCAAGGTTGACACCGAGGCCGAGCAGGGGTTGGCCGCCGCGGCCGATATCCGGTCGATTCCCACCTTGATGGCGTTCAAGAAGGGTGTCCTGGTCTTCAACCAGGCCGGGGCGCTGCCGCCGGCAGCGTTGGAGGACGTGATTCAACAGCTCAAGAAGTTCGACGTCGAGGCGGCGTTAAAGGAACAGGCGGCTCAGGGCGACGCTGAACAGGTCTGATAACCGGCACGCGATAGCGTGCTGGGCGTGACTGCGCAAAACGAGTTCATACTGGTTGACCGGCCACGACCGGACGTGGCCCTGGTGACGCTCAACCGTCCCGAGCGGATGAACTCCATGGCGTTCGACGTCATGGTGCCGCTCAAGAGTGTCCTGGAAGAGCTGCGCTACGACAACAGCGTGCGCGTGGTGGTGCTGACCGGAGCGGGCCGCGGGTTCTCATCCGGGGCCGACCACAAATCGGCCGGGGCGGTGCCGCATGTGGCCGGGCTGACCCGCCCGACGTACGCGTTGCGGTCGATGGAGATTCTCGACGATGTGATTCTCGCCCTACGCCGGTTGCATCAGCCGGTGATCGCCGCGGTCAACGGGGCGGCAATCGGGGGTGGCCTGTGCTTGGCGCTGGCCTGCGACATCCGCGTCGCCGCCACGGGCGCCTACTTCCGCGCGGCCGGGATCAACAACGGGCTTACCGCCAGTGAGCTGGGCTTGTCCTATCTGTTGCCGCGGGCCATCGGCTCCTCGCGGGCGTTCGAGATCATGCTGACCGGCCGCGACGTGGACGCCCAGGAGGCGTCACGCATCGGCCTGGTGTCCGACGTCGTGGCCGAGGAGGTGCTGCTGGATACCTGCTACGCGATGGCCGAGCGGATGGCGGCGTTCTCCCGGCCGGGAATCGAGTTGACCAAGCGCACACTTTGGAGTGGACTGGACGCCGCTAGCCTGGAGGGGCACATGCAGGCCGAGGGCCTGGGACAACTCTTCGTGCGCCTGCTCACCGCAAACTTCGAGGAAGCGGTTGCTGCGCGCGCGGAGAAGCGTCCCCCGGCCTTTACCGACGAGAAATAGGAGGACCGCAGCGTGATCACCGCAACGGACCTGGAGGTCCGCGCCGGCGCGCGCACGCTGCTGTCCTTCGAGGGCTCGGCGCTGCGGGTGCAGCCCGGTGACCGGATCGGGCTGGTCGGGCGCAACGGCGCCGGCAAGACCACCACGATGAGGATTCTTGCCGGTGAAGGCGAGCCCTACGCCGGATCTGTCACCACGACCGGCGAGATCGGTTATCTGCCACAGGATCCCAAAGAGGGTGACCTCGACGTGCTGGCCCGCGACCGGGTGCTCTCCGCCCGCGGTCTCGACACGCTGCTGGCCGACCTGGAGAAGCAGCAGGTTTTGATGGCCGAGGTGGCCGACGACGCGGCTCGCGACAAGGCGGTCCGCAAGTACGGTCAGCTCGAGGAGCGGTTCTCGGCGCTGGGTGGTTACGCCGCCGAAAGCGAGGCCGGCCGGATCTGCGCCAGCCTCGGCCTGCCCGACCGGGTGCTGACCCAGCCGCTGCGCACTCTCTCGGGTGGTCAGCGTCGACGCGTCGAGTTGGCCCGCATTCTGTTCGCGGCGAGCGACACCGGTTCTGGATCGGCCACCACGCTGCTCCTCGATGAGCCCACCAACCACCTCGACGCCGACTCGATCGGCTGGCTGCGGGACTTCCTGCACAACCACACCGGCGGCCTCGTCGTCATCAGCCACGACGTCGACCTGCTCGACGAGGTCGTCAACCGGGTGTGGTTCCTCGACGCGGTGCGCGGTGAGGCCGACGTCTACAACATGGGGTGGAAAAAGTACCTCGACGCCCGCGCCACCGATGAGCAGCGTCGTCGCCGCGAACGTGCCAATGCCGAGAAGAAGGCCGGTGCGTTGCGGGCCCAGGCCGCCAAGATGGGCGCAAAGGCCACCAAAGCTGTTGCCGCCCAGAACATGTTGCGGCGCGCCGAGCGGATGATCGCCGAGCTCGATGCCGAGCGGGTGGCCGACAAGGTGGCCCGGATCAAGTTCCCCACCCCGGCTCCGTGCGGCAAAACCCCACTGGTGGCCAAGGGTCTCACCAAGACCTATGGGTCGCTGGAGATCTTCACCGGTGTCGATCTGGCGATCGACCGCGGCTCCCGCGTGGTGGTGCTCGGTCTCAACGGTGCCGGCAAGACGACCTTGCTGCGACTGCTCGCCGGCGCCGAGACTGCCGATGCCGGAGTGCTCGAGCCTGGGCACGGCTGCAAGATCGGGTACTTCGCCCAGGAGCACGACACCCTCGACAACGAGGCGACGGTCTGGGAGAACATCCGCCATGCCGCCCCGGACACCGGCGAGCAGGACCTGCGCGGGCTGTTGGGTGCGTTCATGTTCACCGGCCCTCAGCTGGAGCAGCCTGCGGGCACCCTGTCCGGCGGTGAGAAGACGCGCCTGGCACTGGCCGGTCTGGTCGCCTCGACGGCCAATGTGTTGTTGCTGGACGAGCCGACCAACAACCTCGATCCCGCCTCACGCGAGCAGGTTCTCGATGCGCTGCGCAGCTACCAGGGGGCGGTGGTGTTGGTGACCCACGATCCGGGTGCGGCCGAGGCACTCGACCCCCAGCGGGTCGTGCTGCTGCCGGACGGTACCGAGGACTTCTGGTCGACTGAATATCGCGACCTCATCGAGCTCGCCTGATCGCGAAACCTCAAGTACCACCGCATCTTCGGGGACGTCAATTAAGACGTTGGACAAATCTTCGCCCGGGTGTGTGGGCGGTTTCTACTGTGGGTAACCGTCGGGACATCACGAGCGTGGAGATGTCGATGAGGGATATGAACAAGAATCGCGACGAACTGCTGACCGAACTGCGCAAGGCGTATGAGGGGGGCGCCAGCATCCGCTCGCTGGTGGCTTCGACCGGGCGTTCCTACGGTTCGATTCACAGCTTGCTGCGTGAGTCGGGGACGACGATGCGCAGCCGCGGCGGACCCAACCACCGCGCCCGATCCAGGGCGTGAGGATCAGCACCGCTGTGCGGTAGTGGATTCAGGCTTCCGCGGCCAGTCCGTGCGCGTCCGGCTGGCGCACGCTGGCCTCGACCAGATCCAGGACAGCGGTGAGGTTCTTCGGATCCTCGCCCGAGGCGATCCGGGCCACGAGGCCGTCGAGCACCAGGTCCAGATAGATGTGCAGGACTGCGCTCGGTACGTCATCACGCAGGCGTCCGGCCTGCTTCTGCCGACGGAGACGCTCGGTGATGGCGGCGTCCAGTTCGGCCGATCGCTCCGCCCAGCCCTGGTGAAAAGCCGGATCGTTTCGCAGTTTTCGGGCGATCTCGAGCCGGGTGGCCAGCCAGTCGAACTGCTCGGGTGCGGCCAGCATGTTGCGCATCACCTGGATCAGGCCTTCGCGTGCGGCCACGTCGGCCATGCGCTCAGCGTCTTCGCGGGCCAGTTCGAAGAACAAGGTGTCCTTGTCCTTGAAATGGTGGAAGATCGCGCCGCGCGACAGCCCGATGGTTTCTTCGAGCCGCCGCACGGTCGCACTCTCATATCCGTACTGACCGAAGCAGCGCCGGGCGCCGTCGAGGATCTGACGGCGCCGGGCCGCGAGATGGTCGTCCGTCACCCGGGGCATTCAGACCACTCCTCGCGCAAGCGCCGGTCGCGGCGCTGTCCCTTACCTGCTTCGGTCAGTCCGGTCAGGATTACTTCGACTTCAGCATGTTGCGCAGCACATACTGCAGGATGCCGCCGTTGC
>NZ_LZJD01000001.1:0-10577 GCF_001666875.1 Mycobacterium sp. E802 | reverse complement strand
CGCACCCGACCTAAATAATTCGGAGCCGACGCGCTCGCGGATCACTCTCTTCTCAAACCCATCTGTGACGGCCACCGCTCCGAATAGAGATTGAGGGACGGCAAAGTGCGCCGTCCCGGCGATGAGCGTGACGAGCCGAGGGGATCAATTGCAGCCAGAACATCGGGCCGTTGCCGGCCCAGTGGACGATTTCGCGCCCGAGGAGGTCGCGCTGCGGCCGAGGCAGGTGCAGTTCCGCTGGGATACCGCACCGCTTCATTGGATTCCCGGAGACCCGTACGGCTCGCACGTCGTCACGTCCCTCAATCTCTATTCGGAGCGGTGGCCGTCACAGATGGGTTTGAGAAGAGAGTGATCCGCGAGCGCGTCGGCTCCGAATTATTTAGGTCGGGTGCGATGAACCGTGCGTGGATGCACGCACGTGTGAAGAAAGGTGGGACCCACCATGACTAGTTTGACCCCTCAATTCGCGGCGGTGCAGGCACACTACGACCTGTCCGACGACTTCTTCCGCTTGTTCCTGGACCCCACGCAGACCTACAGCTGTGCGTACTTCGAACGGGACTCGATGACGCTGGAGGAAGCGCAGTTGGCCAAGATCGACCTGGCCCTCGGCAAGCTCGGTCTGGAGCCGGGGATGACGCTGCTCGACGTCGGTTGTGGGTGGGGCGCGACGATGCGGCGTGCCATCGAAGTCTACGACGTCAACGTCGTCGGATTGACGCTGTCGAAAAACCAAGCAGCGCACGTCAAATCGACGTTCGACGCGATGGACACCGGTCGGCGCCGGCGTGTGCTGTTGGCCGGCTGGGAGGAGTTCGACGAGCCGGTGGACCGCATCGTCTCGATCGGCGCGTTCGAGCACTTCGGGCATCAGCGCTACCCGGCGTTCTTCAAGATGGCCCATCGCGCGTTGCCGTCCGACGGCGTGATGCTGCTTCACACCATCTGCGGGTTGCATCCGGTCGAGGCCCGTGAGCTGGGCGTCCCGCTCACGTTCGACCTGGCCCGGTTCATCAAGTTCATACTGACCGACATCTTCCCCGGCGGGCAGTTGCCGTCTGCGCAGATGGTGCGGCAGCGGGCAAACGCCGCCGGGTTCGTGTTGACCCGGCAACAGTCGCTGCAGCCGCACTATGCCACCACGCTGGACCATTGGGCGGCGGCGCTGGAGGCCAATCGGCAACAAGCCGTTGAGATCCAGTCCGAGGAGGTCTACGAGCGGTACATGAGGTATCTGACCGGCTGCGCAGACCTGTTCCGTAAGCGTCAGGTTGATGTCAACCAGTTCACCCTCCAGAAGCGCGAACTTGCGTAAACCCGGTTTGCCACCCGGCCCGGATGGTTACTCTCCGCCCCGATGACCGATTCAGGCCGGGTGGACGACGACCTCGACGACGTCCTACGGCGGGTGGCCCGGCAGGATGCGGCGGCGTTCGCGGCGCTTTACGACACCACCCATGCCCGGCTGTTCGGTCTGATCAGCCGGATCCTGCGGGACCCCGGCTACAGCGAGCAAACCACCCAGGAGGTCTACCTGCAGGTGTGGCGTAATGCGTCGTCGTTCGATCCCGCTGAGGGTTCGGCGATGGCGTGGCTGGTCACCATCGCGCATCGACGGGCGGTGGACCGGGTCCGGTCCGAGCAGGCCGCCCACCGGCGGGACCACCGGTATGCCGCCGCATCGGGTGAGCCACCGGTCGACCTGGTGGTGGAACGGGCCACCTTGTCCGAGGAACACCGCCAGGTTGCCGAGTGTCTGGACGGCCTGTCCGACGCACAGCGGCATTGCATCGAACTGGCCTACTACCGGGGCCTGACCTATCCGCAGGTGTCCGAGCGCATTGCCGTCAACCTCGCTACCGTGAAGTCGCGTATCCGCAATGGCCTGCAACACCTGCGCCGGTGTCTGGGGGTGGCATGACCGAACCCGCCGAGCCCGAACTGCTGGAGTTGGCGGCAGCCTATGCGCTGGATGCCGTCTCGGACGGTGAGCGTGCCGACATCGAACGTCGGCTCGCGTCCGCGCCGGCCGAGGTGTCCACGGCCTTCCGCGACGAGGTGCGCGCCATCCGGGAGGTCATGGCCGTGCTCTCGAACGTCACCGCCATCGAGGCGCCATCGTCGCTGCGGGCCCGGGTCCTGGCCGCCACCCACTCACCGGTGCCGCGCCGGAACCGTTGGCGCACAGCCGCACTCGCAGCAGCGGCGGCCGTGGTGATCGCCGGTGCCGGGTTCGGCGCCGGCGTCGCCCTACGGCCGTCGGCGCCTCCGCCGACGGCTGCCGAGCAGGTACTCGGTGCCCCGGATGTGCGGACGGTCAGCACGACGGTCCCGTCCGGTGGCACGGCCACGGTCGTCTACTCCCGCGAACGCAACGCCGCGGTGCTCATCATGAACGACGTTCCGCCCCCCGCGGTCGACACCGTCTATCAGATGTGGCTTCTCGAGAATGGAACGCCCCGTTCCGCCGGCACGATCGGCGGTGCCGTCGGTCCGTCGATCACCGACGTGGTGCGCGATCTCGGCGGCGCGAGCACCCTCGCGTTCACGGTCGAACCCGGTTCTGGATCGCCGCAACCGACCGGGACGATCTTCGCCCAACTCCCGCTCGATTGAACTCGCTAACCCATTGCGGCGGTGACGGCTTGGGCGATGAACCGTACCGCGTCGTTGCGGCTCACCGAGGCCATCAGCTGTGCGGCGGCCTGAATCTCCGGTCCCACCAGACACGTTGGCCCCGTGGTGAGGTTGTCGAATGCGGCCGCCACCACGTCCTCGACCGCGGCGGCGCCCGGCGGGGTCTGCTCGGGCGAGTCGATCTGACCGCGTTCATATTCGAGTTTGCGTAGCGCCGGGGTGTCGGTCTTGCCCAGGATCAACCCGAGCACGTCCACGCCTTTGACGTGCAGTTCGGTCCACAGTGCCTCGGCGAACACCATGTCGAACGCCTTGCTCGCACCGTAGGCCACCATGTTCGGCCCTCCGGCGAAGCCCGCGCCGGAGCCGAAGATGACGATGCCGCCGCGGCCCCGGTCCACCATCGGCTGCGCGTAGTGGTGGCACAGCTGCATCGGGACCATGCAGTTGCGCTGCACCAGTGATTCGGCGTCGGCCAGCGGGCTGGACAGGAACGGCTGGAAGTTCGGATCAGCCCCGGCGCAGTAGACCAGGAAGCCGATGTCCAGGTCCGCGGTGGCCGCGATGACATTGGCGGCGGCACCGGGGGCAGCCAGATCGATTGCCAGCGTGCGGGTTTGCACGCCGGTTTCCCCGATCCGAGCGGCCACCTCGTCGAGAACCGCCTGGCGCCGGGCGAGCAGCACTACGTTGAGGCCGCGGCGGCCCAGCTCCTCGGCCATCGCGGCGCCGACACCCTCGGAGGCTCCGGCCACCAGCGCCCACGGCCCGTACTTCGTTGCGAATTCCATTGCGTCTCCTAGACCGCCACCACGCGCACCGAGGTGAACCGGCGGCGGGCAATCCGCCAGCCATTCTCGGTGCGGACCAGTTCGTCGTCATAGAAACCGACGGCGTTGACACCAGAGTTGTTGTCTTGAGCCAGGATCAGCGCGTCGACGTACGTGCGTGCCGCCGCGGTGTCGCCATCGACGGTGATCGCGTGGTTGCTCATCCGGTGCAGGGTGTGCCCGGCCATGGCGTGCGTCTGCTCCATGAACTCGGTGACGGCGTCCACGCCGCTCCAGGCACCGATCTCGCCGTAATCCAAGACACAGTCCTCGGTGAACACGGTGCGAAACAGCGGCCAGTCCCGCCGGTCGATACCGGTGGCGTAGCGAACCAGCACATCGACGATGTCGTCACGGTCGGTCATGTGGGATCTCCGTTCGGGTGCACGATGATTCGGGCCGGCCCCGCCGACCGTCGGGCCAGATCGAGTGCGTCGGGGACCTCGTCGAGAGGTACCACCATCCCGATGCTGGGGGTGGGATCCAGCTCGCCGGCGACGATGGCGTCGAGCGTTCCGTACCAGTCCTGCGGCCACGGCCCGCCGCCGAACTGTAGGGTCACCCCCTGGCGGGTGGCCGTGGTGATGTCCAGGGCGTCCCCGGTGTACCAGCCGCCGGCGCAATAGATGCGGGTGCCCATGTCGGCTTCCGCGACGATCTTCTGGATCAGCCCGGACGCGCCGACGCATTCGAACACCACGGCCGGACCCCACAGGTTGCGTTCGGCGCGCAGCTCGCGCCAGACGTCCAACGGTGAGCGTTGCCCCGGGTCGACGGCGACGTGAGCGCCGAATTCCTTGCACGCCAGGGTGCGGCGGTCCTCCTGGTAGTCCGAGATGATGATCGGTTTGATGCCACGCCGGCTCAGGGCGGCGACGGCGGACAGGCCGATCGCGCCGGCGCCGATCACGATGGGGATCTCGCCAGGTTCGAGGCGAGCGCTGCGGACATAGAACTCGCCGACGGCGAAGGCATCGGTCAGGGCGACGGCATCGTCAGAGACCTGGCCGTCGGCGCGCCGGGCAATGGCTTCGGACACCACGACCAACTCGGCGAAACTACCGGGGGAATCGGGGTGTTGGCCGATGATGTGGGCCCCGTCGGCGCCGCCGTCAATCAACCGGATCGGTATCGACGTCACCCGGCTGCCGACTGGGAATTGCTCGCTACAGCCGGGCCCGTGGCCGATGACCTCGCCGACGAACTCGTGGCCGAGTACCACGTCTTGTTCGGCGTCGTAGCGCGATCGTCCGGTGGGATCGTCGCCGAGCTCGGGGTGATCCATGAAGTGCACGTCCGAGGCACAGATTGCGGTGCTGGCGACGCGCAGCAGGAGCTCCCCGGGACCGGGTACCGGATCGGGGAGCTCACGCACCGTCAGCGCGCCGTCACGGAGGACCACTGCCCGCATCGCCGATCCATTCTCTAATATTCGAGATAAGCTCTCGAATTGCCAAGCTGACTGTATGAACCGCCCAGGAGGGAGTCAAGGGTGAAAGGTGCACATTCAGCGCCGACGAGCCGGGTGGTCGACATCATCGAGCTGGTGGCCGGCTCCGCCGCCACTCGGTTGCGGTTCTCCGACGTGGTCAGCGCCTTGGATCTGACGCAGGCCACCGCGCACGCCATTCTCACGACGCTGTGTGACCGGGGCTGGTTGATCCGCGACCCCGCCGACAAGACCTTTGCCCTCGGGCCGGGTCTGGCGGTGGTGGCCGCACGCGTCGACTCCTCCCGTCCCTTGGCGCAGGCGGCACACATTGCCGCACAAGAACTTTCGCAGCAGCTCGGCTATGCCGCGTCCGTGGTCGAGCGGGTTGCCGACGAGCTGGTGATCACCGCATTCGAGGGGGCCGGACCGCAGCCGGCCGGCATGCCGGGCGACCGCATCCGGTATGCACCGCCGTTCGGCGTCGCGTTCGCGGCCTGGGATACGCCGGCCGAGCAGCGCGCTTGGATCGCTCGGGCACCCACCACGGGTGGGGCGCTCACTGATCGACTCACCGAGGTGCTGCGGCAGACCCGTGAGCGCGGCTTCGACGTCGACTGGACGACACCGGATCTCACCCGGGCCGCTCAACTGGTCGGCTCGCTTCCCAGTGCCGGCCTGCCCGACCATGTCCGCGGAATCACCGATCAACTGCTCGCCGAGTTCACCACGATCGGTCTGACCCCGACCGGTGCTGTCGCCGGCAAGTCGCAGCCGGTGGCCACGATCGCCGCGCCCGTCTTCGACGCGCACCGCCGCGTCGCGCTGATCCTGTCGGTGCATCCGCTCCGACCCATGACGGCTCGGCAGGTGGACACTGCGGGACAGAAGGTCAGGCGGGCCGCCGATCGGCTGGGCCGATCGTGAAACTGAACTCCGCGACCCCTGCGACACCGCCGGAGACCACGTCGCCCGGCTCCATCGGTCCGACCCCGGCGGGGGTGCCGGTGTAGATCAGATCACCGGGCGCCAGGTCGACGGCCGTTGAGATGGCACTGATCACCTCGGGCACCGACCAGATCAGATCCTTGAGGTCGCCGTGCTGCTTGAGCTCGCCGTTGACCCGTAGCCAGATTTCCCCGTGGTCGGGATGTCCAACCTCGGCCACCGGCCGGAGCGGGGTGCACGGGGCCGACGCGTCGAATCCCTTGCCCCAGTCCCAGGGCCGGCTGAGCTTCTTGGCCTCGTCTTGCAGGTCGCGGCGGGTCAGGTCGACGCCGATGCCGTAGCCCCAGACCAGGTCCAGCGCGTCGGCCGGTGCGACGTCGCGGCCACCGGCGCCCAGCGCCACCACGAGCTCGATCTCGTGGTGGAAAGACGAGGTCAGCGGTGGATATGGGATCGTTCCCGTCGCCTCGAGAACGGCATCGGCCGGTTTCATGAAGAAGAACGGCGGTTCCCGATCCGGGTCCTTGCCCATCTCCCGGGCGTGCGCCGCATAGTTACGGCCGACACAGAACACCCGGCGGATGGGGAAGCGTCCGGGCCCGGTGCTGACGGGCAGCGAGGCCTGGGGCGGGGGAGCGATGACGTAGTCGGTCACAGATGCATTCTCCTGCGGTCAGTCGGGTGGCATGGTTGTGGCATGAATCGCACCCGCTTGAGCACCACGGTCAACGCGGAGTTGCTGGACAGGGCGCGCACGATCCGTGCTGGCAGCACCGACGCCTCGCTGATCGACGAGGCCCTTGCGGCGTTGCTTGCCCGCCACCGATCCGCAGAACTGGATGAGAGTTACCGCGTCTATGACAGCCATCCGCTTGACGAGCCCGACGAATGGGGCGACGTGGCGTCGTGGCGTCGTGGGAGGTAGCGGTCGACTGCTCGGGCTGACAGACCACGGCCCGCTACCCTTGCTGGAGTGTCCGAACCGTCAGTTGCCGAGCTGCGCTCCCGTCTCGACGGCCTGACCATCCGGGACGCCGACCGGCTGCGGCGACGGCTGCGAAATCTTCGCGGCGGCGTTCTGGCCAAGATCACCGAGCAACTCGCCGCCGCCGAAGCCCTCGTTCTGACTCGCCAGGCCGCCGTTCCGGCGATCACCTATCCCGACCTGCCGGTCAGCGAACACCGCGACGAGCTGGCCAAAGCCATCAGCGAGAACCAGGTCGTGGTGGTCGCCGGCGCCACCGGCTCGGGCAAGACCACGCAGCTGCCCAAGATCTGCCTGGAGCTGGGTCGCGGTATCCGCGGCACGATCGGGCACACCCAGCCGCGCCGGCTGGCCGCCCGCACCGTGGCCCAGCGCATCGCCGACGAATTGGGCACCCCACTCGGCGACGCCGTCGGCTACACCGTGCGCTTCACCGACCAGGCCAGCGATTCCACCCTGATCAAACTGATGACCGACGGCATTCTGCTCGCCGAGATTCAACGGGACCGCCGGCTGCTGCGCTACGACACCCTGATTCTCGACGAGGCGCACGAGCGCAGCCTCAACATCGACTTCCTGCTGGGCTACCTGCGGGAGCTGTTGCCGCGTCGCCCCGACCTGAAGGTCATCGTCACCTCGGCCACCATTGAGCCGGAGAGGTTCGCGGCTCACTTCCATGACGCGCCGATCGTGGAGGTGTCGGGGCGCACGTATCCGGTTGAGATCCGGTATCGCCCACTGGAAGTCCCGGCGCCGGCCTCGGACGACGATGATCCCGACGATCCCGACCACGAGATCGTCCGTACCGAACTACGTGATCCGACCGAGGCCATCGTCGATGCGGTCCGCGAGCTGGAAGCCGAACCGCCCGGCGACGTGCTGGTGTTCCTGTCCGGCGAGCGCGAAATACGGGACACCGCAGAAGCTCTCAAGGACCTGCGCAACACCGAGGTGCTGCCGCTGTATGCCCGGCTGCCCACCGCCGATCAGCAGAAGGTGTTCCAGCCCAGTTATTCAGGACGTCGAATCGTGTTGGCCACCAACGTGGCCGAGACATCGCTGACCGTGCCGGGCATCCGCTACGTCGTCGATCCGGGCACCGCGCGGATCTCCCGTTACAGCCGGCGCACCAAGGTTCAGCGCTTGCCGATCGAGCCCATCTCGCAGGCCTCGGCCGCCCAGCGGGCCGGGCGTTCCGGTCGCACCGCCCCCGGCGTCTGCATCCGGCTGTACTCGGAGGAAGACTTCGAATCCCGGCCCCGCTACACCGATCCCGAGATCCTGCGCACCAACCTGGCCGCGGTGATCCTGCAGATGGCCGCCCTGCAACTCGGTGACATCGCCGAGTTCCCCTTCTTGGACCCACCCGATGCCCGCAGCATCCGTGACGGGGTTCAGTTGCTGCAAGAGCTCGGTGCGTTCGACGCCTCGGGTGCGCTGACGGATGTCGGACGACGTCTGGCCCGGTTGCCTCTCGACCCACGCGTCGGCCGGATGATCCTGCAGGCCGACACCGAAGGCTGTGTGCGTGAGGTGCTGGTGTTGGCCGCGGCGCTGTCGATCCCCGATCCACGGGAACGCCCCAGCGACAAGGAAGAGGCGGCCCGGCAGAAGCACGCCCGGTTCGCCGACGATTCCTCGGATTTCGTGTCCTACCTGAACCTGTGGAACTACCTCCGCGAACAGCGAAACCAACTCTCCGGCAACGCCTTCCGCCGGATGTGCCGCGAGGAGTTCCTGCACTACCTGCGGATCCGGGAATGGCAGGACCTGACCGGGCAGCTGCGCAGCATCGCCCGTGACATCGGGATCCGGGAGGGCGATGAGCCGGCCGAACCGGCCAGCATCCACGCCGCCCTCACCGCGGGTCTGCTGTCCCACGTAGGCCTGCGTGAAGGCGAATCACGCGACTATCAGGGCGCCCGCAATACCAAGTTCGTGTTGGCCCCCGGTTCGGTGCTGACGAAGAAACCTCCACGGTGGATCGTCGTGGCCGATTTGGTGGAGACCAGTCGACTGTTCGGCCGCATCGCCGCGCGGATCGAGCCCGAGACGGTCGAGCGCGTCGCAGCCCATCTGGTGCAGCGCACCTACAGCGAGCCGCACTGGGAGGCCCGGCGCGGCGAGGTCGTGGCCTTCGAGCGGGTCGCGCTGTATGGGTTGCCGCTGGTTCCACGGCGCAAGGTCGGCTACGCCAAGATCGAGCCGGAGCTCAGTCGGGAGTTGTTCATTCGCCATGCACTGGTCGAAGGCGATTGGCAGACCCGGCATCACTTCTTCCGCGACAATGCCCGGCTGCGAGCCGAACTCGACGAGATCGAAGAGCGGGCCCGCCGGCGCGACCTGCTGGTCGGTGACGACGAGATCTACGCGCTCTACGACGCCCGGATCCCGGCCGGTATCGTCTCGGCCCGGCACTTCGATGCCTGGTGGAAGAAGCAGCGGCACAAGACGCCCGACCTGCTCACCTTCACGCGCGACGACCTGTTGCGGAGCGAGGATGGCGCGGACAATCCCGACACCTGGCGGGCCGGAGACCTGGAACTGCCGCTGACGTACCGGTTCGAGCCCGGAGCCGCCGACGATGGCGTGACGGTGCACGTGCCGGTCGGGGTGCTGGCGCGGCTCGGAGGCGACGGATTCGCCTGGCAGGTACCGGCTTTGCGCGAGGAACTGGTGACCGCGCTGATCAAGTCCCTGCCCAAGGATCTGCGGCGCAACTTCGTCCCGGCGCCCGACACCGCCCGCGCCATCCTGGCGGACATCGATCCCGCGGCCGGCTCGCTTCTGGACGAGGTGCAGCGCGAACTCCGCAGGCGCAGCGGAATTCTGGTGCCGGTCGACGCCTTCGACCTGAGCAAGATCCCGGATCACCTGCGGATGACCTTCGCCGTCGAGACCGCCGACGGCAAAGAGGTGGCCCGCGGCAAGAACATCGACGCCCTACGTGAACAGCTGGCAGTGCCCGTCGCGCAGGCGGTGGCCGACGCGCTGGGCGGTGACCTGGAGCGTCGCGACCTACGCGCCTGGCCCGAGGACCTCGATGAGCTGCCCCGCACCGTGGAAAACATCAGCGGCGGGCACGCCGTACGTGGTTACCCGGCCTTCGTGGATACCGGAAAAGCCGTCGACATCAAGGTCTTTGCCAACCCGGCGGAACAGGCCGCGGCCATGGGGCCCGGCCTTCGCCGACTGTTGCGGCTCACCGCGCCGTCGCCGGTCAAGGCGATCGAGCGGGGACTGGACACCCGCACCCGCCTGGCGCTCAACGCCAATCCCGACGGCACACTGGCCGCCCTGCTCGACGACTGCGCCGACGCCGCGGCGGACTACCTGTTGGCCAAACCGGTGTGGACAAAAGCAGAGTTCGCGGCCCTGGTGGCGCGGGCCGGCAAGGAACTCGGCCCGACCACGCACGCCGCGGTGACCCGGGTCGAAAAGGTGTTGGCTGCCGCCCACGACGTCGGCGTGGCCCTGCCGGACAAGCCCACCGCCGCCCAGGCCGATGCCGTCGCCGATATTCGGTCGCAGCTGGATCGCCTGTTGCCCAAGGGCTTTGTCACGGCGACGGGCGTCGCACGGCTGACCGATCTGGCCCGGTATGTCACTGCGATCGTCCGCCGCCTGGAGCGGCTGCCGCAGGCACTCAGCGCCGACCGGGACCGGATGACCCGGGTGCACGCGGTCGAGGATGCTTACGACGACCTGCTGGCCGCGTTGTCACCGGCCCGCGCCGAGGACCCGA